>JALEGE010000026.1 GCA_022760335.1 Hyphomonadaceae bacterium | reverse complement strand
TCCTGTTGCAACTGCCATGGGAGTTCATCTTCGGCACGTTGACCTTGATGTCGGTTGCCGTGCTCATCTGGATCGCGCTGCGGCTGAAGGAAACGCTTCCACCCGAACGCCGGCGTCCGATCAATCTCGGTGGCACACTCTCTGCCTATGGCGAAGTCTTTCGCTCGCGCGGCACCTTTGGATACATGTTGGCCTCGGGAGTGATCTTTGGTGCCCTGTTCGCCTTTATCGGCTCGTCCGAACAGGTCTTCACCGAAGTGTTCGGAAAAACAGAGACCTTCGTATACTGGTTTGCCGTAGTCGCCTTGACCCTGGCAGCGGCCAACTTCACCAACTCACGCCTGGTGGAGCATGTCGGCATGCGGCGGATGAGCCAGGCGGCACTGCTTGGCTTCATCTTTTTCGCCGTGATCCTGTTGATCCTGATGCTGTCCTTCGGCCCGGTCTTCGTGCTTTTCATCCCCTTCTTCGCGCTGATGTTCGCCTGTTTCGGCATGATCGGATCGAATTTCAATGCCATGGCGATGGAACCGCTGGGCAAGATTGCTGGTGTCGGCAGCGCGGCCTATGGGTTTTCCACCACGACGGTGTCTTCGGCCATCGGATGGCTGATCGGCCAGCAATATAATGGCACGGTCATTCCCATTCTAACGGGCTTTGTTGTGCTCGGCAGCGTCTGCTTCATCATCGTGACCGTGGTCGAGCGCGGTCGGCTGTTCACCACCCGCTGAGCAGATTGACATCTTCCAATCTGGTGTGGCCGCGCTAGGTAAGCGCCATGAGCGGCCGCAAACTCTCTCCTTCAGAATCCCGCGCCTGGGCCCTGGTCACGCGCAGCGTTCGCCCCTTGCCAGATGCTGCGCGGCCTGAGGAAAATCAGGAGTCAATCGAGCGCGAACTTTCAACGCTCCGCAGGCACAAGGCGAGCCCGGCCAGCTCCAAGGCGATCCATGCGAGAAAACAGCCCAAAGCGCCCAAGCGCAATGCTGGCAGAGAGTCTCAGGAGACACGTGAACGGCGCGTACGCCGTGGCAAGGTCGAAATCGACGCGCGCTTTGACCTGCATGGTCTGACCCAGGCCGCCGCCGAACATCGCTTGCAAGTCTTCCTTGCCAATCAGGCGCGCAGCGGGGCACGCTGTGTTCTGGTCATCACCGGGAAAGGGCGAGACGGGACCGGCGTTCTGCGCCGCAATTTCCTGCACTGGCTCTCGACACCCGGTGCCGCCCAGCTGGTTTCCAACTGGGCGCCGGCCCACCCCCGCCACGGCGGCGGGGGTGCCTTTTACCTATTCCTGCGTCGGCTTTAGCCCAGAACTTCCTTGAGGAAAGCAGCAAAGGACTGCCAGCTGCGCTGGTCGGCCGTTGCATCATACTTCACGCCGAGATTGGGATCATTCGCACCCGGCGTGGTGAAGGCGTGCAGCGTGTTGCCATAGGCATGCAGCTGCCAGTCGGCGCCTGCCGCGCTCATCTCCTTGGCGAGCCCCAGAACTGTGTCCGGTTCCGCCATGGGATCATCCCAGCCATGGAAAGCCACAACCTTGGCGGAAATCTTCGGGTCGGAAAGATTGTCCGGCGCGCCGAACAGGCCATGAAAGCTGGCCACACCGGCAACATCCTGACCGGCGCGTGCCATATCGAGCACGCACAGGCCGCCAAAACAGTATCCCGCCGCCGCCCGCGCGCTGGTGTCGACCCCCTCCAGTGTCTTGGAGAATTCCACCGCGGCGTTCAGACGCGCCTGCAGCTTGGCGCGATCTTCCAGCATTGGCGTCATCAATGCCTGACACTCTTCAACCGTCTCGCCGCGCTTGCCCTTGCCGTACACATCCATGCAGAAGGCGGCATAACCCAGCTCAGCAGCGATCCGATCGGCCTTGCCACGCTCAACATCGCCTTGTCCGCCCCAGGCATGGGCGATCAGCACAAGCTTGGCTGGCCCGCCCTCTGGAAGCGCAAGATAGCCCTCGCATGTCTCGCCATCTGCGGTGTAGTCGACGGTCCGGGTTGAGATTGCCATGATTTCCTCCTGCGGCTTCGCGAATGGTTCAGGGTTTCGTGGCATATTCTGCCTGTCAGATGCCACTGGAATCTGCCCCCAAAGCTCGCTAAGCCTGCCTTGGGCTAGGGCAGAACGAGGTAACTCAGCATGCTCGAACTCCGTCAGCTCACCAAAACCTACGGGCCACGCAAGGCCGTGGACAAGCTGTCGCTCAGTGTCGAGAAGGGCGAAGTGCTGGGTTTTCTGGGCCCGAACGGGGCCGGCAAGTCCACAACCATGCGAATGATTGCCGGCGTTCTGATCCCCGATACTGGCGATGTTCTGATCGACGGCAAATCCATTCTCACCCACCGGCGCGGCGCCCAGGCCGCCCTTGGCTATCTGCCCGAGGGCGCACCACTTTATGCTGATATGACCCCGCCGCAGTTTCTGCACTTCCTCGCTCAGGCCCGCGATCTGCCCAAGGCCGAGCGGGAAGACCGGGTCGACCAGGCGATCGCCGATGCACGCATTTCCAGCGTGGTCGACAAGCCGATCGGCGCACTGTCGAAAGGCTATCGCCGCCGCGTGGGCCTCGCGGGCGCGATCCTACATGATCCGCCTGTCCTTGTCCTGGACGAGCCCATGGATGGGCTAGACCCGAACCAGAAACGCGCCGTGCGCGCCCTGATCGCACGCATGGCGCCGGAAAAGGCGATCCTGATCTCCACCCATACGCTGGAAGATGTCCCGCTGCTCTGCTCGCGCGTGGCGGTGATCGACCAGGGCCGCGTGGTCGCCGATGCCTCACCGGCTGAGCTGGCCGGGGAAGATACGCTGGAAGCCGCCTTCAAGGCCCTGACCGACCAGAGTGAGGCCCAGGCGGCATGATCGAAGCCTTCAGGATGCAATTTCGCGGTCTGAAAGCCGCGTTTGCGCGCGAAATTCGCGCCTATTTCGCCGCGCCCATCGCTTATGTGTTCATCACGGTGTTCCTGGTCGCGCTGGGCCTGTTCACCTGGGAAGGTGCGCGGTTTTTCGACACCGGCGTTGTCGATCTCGCACCTTTTTTCATGTGGCATCCCTGGCTTTACATGATCTTCCTGCCCGCGCTGGCCATGCGTCTTTGGGCCGATGAGCGCGCGGCGGGCACCGATGAGATCCTGCTGTCATTGCCCGTGGAACTGCCGGGCCTGGTGCTCGGCAAACTGTTGGCGGCCTGGTCGGTGGCAGGGGTTGCGTTGCTCTTTACCCTGCCCATGTGGATCACGGTGAACATTCTCGGATCGCCGGACAATGTTGCGATCGCGCTGGCCTATTTCATGAGCCTGATCATGGCTGGGGCCTATATCGCGATCGGCGCGGCAGCCTCCGCCCTCACCTCCCGCCAGGTGACTGCCTTTGTGCTCGCCGTGGTCGTGGCCTTTTTATTTACTGCTGCCGGCTGGCCACTAGTGCTCTCGGGTATAGCCGGCTTTGCAGGCGCGGGGACAGCCGACGCCGTGGCGCAGTTTTCCTTCCTCACCCATTTCCAGGCCGCGCAAAACGGCGTTCTGGAACTGCGTGCAGTATTTTTCTTCACCAGCGTGATCACGCTCTTTGCCGCGCTGAATGGCCTGTGGGCCGCCGGGAGGCGCAGCCCATGATCGATCGCCTTACCGGCCGGGCCTGGAGCCTTATCGTCGCGCTTCTCATTGTGTTCGTCTTCGTGCTGGCCAATCTGGCGCTGCAGCCGCGCCTTGCCGGCGCGCGCATGGATTTCACCCAACGCAAACTTTTCACCCTGAGCGACGCAACGCGCGACGCACTCTCGCAGCTCGCTGAACCGGTTGATCTCACTTTCGTCTACAGCCGGCGCGTGGGTCAGGACTATCCGCGCATCCGCGCCCATGCCGCGCGCGTGCGCGAAATGCTGGACGCCTACGCCAGCGCCAGCGGTGGGCAGCTGCGGATCCGGCAAATGGACGCCACCCCCTTCTCCGAGGCCGAGGATATCGCGCTGGAGGCCGGCCTTGTCGCCGTGCCCTCCCAAAGCGGGGACCCGCTCTATTTCGGCCTGATCGGGCGCAACAGCGTGGATGACCAGCGCATCATCGCCTTCCTCTCGCCGGATCAGGAAAGCAAGCTGGAATATGATCTCACTCGCATGGTGGCCCGGCTGGATGATCCCGCACCGGCGCGTGTCGGCCTGATCTCCAGCCTGCAGGGCATGCAGGGCGATGGCCGCGAGACCGGCTATGCCGTGCTACGCGACCTGACGCGCTCTTATGGGCTGGAGCGGATCGATCCCGATTTCGCCAGCCTGCCAGACGATCTCGATGTGCTGGTGATCGCCCATCCTGAGCCTTTCAATGACTACCAGGCCTGGCTGGTCGACCAGTTTGCCCTGCGCACCGGTCGGCTGATCTGGATCGTTGATCCAGCCGCGAAGATCGCTGCAGGCGGTGGCTCCATCTTCGATCTCGACACGACGCCACAAACCTCCGGTCTCGGCCGTTTCTCACGTCATTGGGGCCTTGTCTTGTCAGAGCAGGCCGTCGCCGATGCTGGCAATGCCCTACCTGTGCAGACCCTCTCACCCGATGGCCGCAGCGCCATTCTCGGCCAGCCGCTCTTCATCGCCACCCCGCCCGCCACAATGAGCCGGACCGATCCGATCACGTCGGAGCTCGACCGCGCGGTACATTTCGGCGCGCCCGGCGCCCTGTCGCTCACCTCAAACAGCCCGCTGGTGGGCGAGGCCCTGATCTCCACTGGCCCGGCGCCTTCCTATATCCCCGCGGACGAGGCCGTAGAGGACATGCTGCCCGGTGATGTGATCGCGTCCTATGACACGCTTTCAGGCCCGCTGACCCTGGCCATGCGGCTCTCTGGCCGGCTCACCACCGCCTTTCCGGACGGCCCGCCATCTCTGCCGCTGTCAGGCGACCCGGTCACCGACGAGCTGGTGCGGGCCGAAACCGCCGAGACATTGCCCCATATCGCGCGCTCTGAAAAACCGGCCGCCATGGTCGTCGTCGCCGATGCCGATTTCCTGGATGATGGCTTCTATATCAATCCAACGGGTGGGGCGGTGATCGCCGATAATGGCGCACTGGTGCTGAACTCGGTTGATGCCCTGACCGGGATTGAGGGCCTTTTGTCCCTGCGCTCGCGCGCGGAAAGCCGGCGGCCGATGACACTGGTGGAGAAAATGCGCGCCGAGGCCGAGGCAGAGTTCCTGGAAGAACAGGTGCGCCTGGAAGACCAACTCGCCGACCGCGAAACCGAACTGCAGGAACTGGAAGCTGACCTGCGTGAATCCTCTGCCCTGCTCGGCGATTTTGAGGTGGGTCTGTCCGGGGAAAGCCGCGCGCGATTGCAAGAGCTGCGCTCAGAAATCGTGGAGACCCGCGACCGACTGCGCGCCATTGAGCGCGACTTCCGCCACGATATCGACCAGCTGGAAGGTTCACTGAAGGCGGTCAATATCTGGGGTGGGGCGGCGTTGGCAGTGCTGCTGGGCTTGCTTCTCTGGTGGCGGGGGCGGCGAAGATGAGCATACCAGAGCATATCCGCCGCGCGCGTGGTCGTCGCCTGATCTGGCTCTGCGCCACTAGCCTGGTTTTGCTGGGACTGATCGGTCTGAGGGCTATGTCCGGCCCAGGCGGCATGGACAAGCATCCTCGCACAGGTACGCCGGTGTTGAGCCAAACCGGTCTCACCAGCACTGTGGCGCGCATCCAGGTGCGTCTGGCCGATGGCAACTACGCCTTGGTGCGCGCTGGCGACAGCTGGCACATGGACAGCGCCCTGGGATATCCGGTGCGTCTGGAACAGGTCGGCGCGCTGCTCACCGGCCTGTCGGAACTCAGCTGGGGCGCAGCCAAGACACGTGATCCGCGCAAACATGACCAGATCGGCCTGGCAGACCCGGACAATGGCGGCAATGGCGCCGAGCTGCGTCTGTTCGATGCCGCTGGAGACCAGATCGCCGCCTTTATTGTCGGACGCCGTGATGAACGGCTCTATTTGCGCAACACTGGCGAAGCGCTCTCCTTCCAGGCCGACGGCGACCTGCCGCCCCTGCAGGCCCGTCATGGCTGGATGGATTTTCAGGTCATCGCCATCCTACCAAGCGCCATTGAAGGCGCCGTGCTGGAGCCCGGCGGGGGCGAGCGCCTGCATCTGGTGCGCGCGGAAAGTGGCGGGCCACGCGATTTCGTGCCCGGCCCAGCACATGCGGATGAGCGCCTTGTCAGCGGGCTGGCCGCCGCCACGCCGGCGCTCGCGCTGTCGCGCTTCTCCCCGCTGGATGTGAAGCCGGCCACACAGCTGGAGACAGCCCCGGTCGCGCGCCATATCACGCTCACAAAGGATGGACTGGAAGTTGTCACAGAAGCCTATGAGGAAGCTGAAGGCTTCTATCTGACAATCCATGCGGTTGAGGCCGCAGAAGTCGCTCGCCGGGCCGAGGATATCAATGCACGCGCCCATGGCTGGGCCTTCCGTGTGAGCCGTTTCGACTGGGCCGATTTCGTCGTCGAGATTTCCGACATCGTGGAGCGTCCCATCGTGGATGCGCCGGAAGATTGACCGCCCACAGGCCAATGCACCGCATAGCGTACCATGTCCCGGTTCCGACCTTCGGGCACACACGGCGGATTTCCACCGGTTAAGCCAGAGTGCACAAGTTCAGCAGGAAAAAGAAAACACCCGCAGCAAACAGCTGCGGGTGTCAGATTATAATCAGATCTTCAAAGGCCCTTAAACGGTCGGGCCGACCTCAAGCACGTCTTCCACGGTGCGCAGGCCGGGGCGCGGGCTCTGCACCAGCACGGCCATGTTTCCGGGCAGGTGCTTGTTATCGAGCATCTTCTCATGCGCGACCGGGATTTCCGCCCAGGGGAAAACTTCCGACATGCACGGATCGATCCGGCGGTCGATGACCAGCTGGTTGGCTGCCGAGGCCTGGGCGAGATTGGCAAAGTGAGAGCCTTGGGCGCGCTTCTGGCGCATCCACAGGAAGCGGGCATCCATGGTCAGGTTGAACCCGGTGGTGCCGGCGCAGATCACCACCATGCCGCCGCGCTTCACAACAAAGATCGAAACCGGGAAAGTCGACTCGCCGGGATGTTCGAAGACGATATCGACATCCTTGCGGCCGGTGATCTCCCAGATCGCCTTTCCGAATTTGCGGCATTCGCGCATATAATCGCTGAATTCTGGACCGTTCACCGTGGGAAGCTGGCCCCAGCAATTGAAACTCTTGCGGTTCAGAACGCCCTTGGCGCCCATGGAATAGACAAAGTCGAACTTGTCATCGGATGAAACGACGCCAATCGCATGAGCGCCGGTCACCGCGCAGAGCTGCACGCCGAAACTGCCAAGGCCGCCCGAGGCACCCCAGACCAGCACATTCTGACCCGGCTTCACGATGTGCGGGCGGTGGCCAAACAGCATGCGATAGGCGGTGGCCAGTGTCAGTGTGTAACAGGCGCTTTCTTCCCAGGTCAGGTGTTTCGGGCGCGGCATGCACTGGCGCGCCTGCACACGGCAGAACTGGGCAAAGCTGCCATCGGGCGTCTCATAGCCCCAGATGCGCTGGGACGGCGAGAACATCGGGTCGCCGCCATTGCACTCCTCATCATCGCCATCATCCTGGTTACAATGGATGACGACTTCGTCGCCCGGTTTCACCCGGGTGACCTTGCGGCCAACGGCCCAGACAATCCCGGCCGCGTCGGAACCGGCGATGTGATAATCCTGCTTGTGCCCGTCAAAAGGCGAGATCGGTTCGCCCAGTGCGGCCCAGATGCCATTATAGTTCACACCCGCGGCCATTACGAGGACGAGCACCTCGTCGCTGTCGATTTCCGGCACCGGAACCTGTTCGGCCTGCATCGCGGTCGCCGGGCGGCCATGCCGCTCACGCCGGATCGCCCACGCATGCATCATTTTCGGCACATGAAACTCCGGCGGAATCTCGCCGATTTCGTACAGATCCTTCTGGACCCGCGCCACTTTCGTGTCTGCCATTTGCTTACCCTCCGAATTTTAAAGATCCACCCGGCTTTTCGCCGTGGCGGTTCCTCCCTTGTGGGTCAGACTGACCCAGCCATCCGTGTAATGCAAGAAATATGTTGCGGCGCAGCACTGCAAGAATGTTGTATTGCAATGCGCGCAGCGTTTCAGATATCCCCTTTTTGAAAGGGAAGCCAAAATGACCGAGGGTGATTGCGAACCTCCTGAGTTCGAGCAGCTCTCGATAGGTGAGCTATTCGAGCGATATGCTGTCGGTGCGCTGGAATGGTTCTTCGAATCACATCCGGAATTGTCGCCCCGGGCTCCCACAGAGTTCAAACTGGACTGGCTAGAACATGATGATGATCTGTTCGCCCAAATCCAAGAGCGGCGCGATCAAAAGCCTCATGAAATCCGAGCGCTCTTCAGCGCCGGCCTCATCGAACGACTTGCCATCGACATAGATTTTTCCACTGACCAAGCAGGTCTGTACAGATATCGTGTTACGTGGATTATATTCCATGAACTCGCGCACTGGCTGTATGGTCATTTGGGATTATACAAAGAAGAAGGCTGGAGTGCCTTTCTTGGCATGGCCGAGTTCAGGCATGCAGCAGCAAAGAACACGGCTGCACCAGAAGAACCTTTGGCTCATAGCGCGGAGCTGGCTGCCGATTCTTTTGCGACCCGGCTCTTGTATCGTTTCATCCAAGACATTGATGATGAACAAAAAGATGTGAAATCTGCTGAAGATGCACAGCTCACGGTCAGCCTTGTTTATCTTACAACCATCACGACAGCATCACTTTTTTACGCGCAATCTCCACTTGGAAAGAGCACACGATTCCATCCGTCATGGCCTGTAAGATCAACGAACATTCTGGTTCATCTGTTCAACCTCTATCTGCAAGCAGAGATTGGACCTTCTGCTAGACCTGGTCATACATTTCAATCTGAGACCATTCTCCACGCAGCAGAAAACTTCACCAAGCATGGGCTAGGTCCAGCGATGCTTCAGGCCGAGCACTTCTTCAGTGAACTGAACCTGGAAATAGACCTGCATCAGATTGGAGAAAGTGCAGGCATGTTTAATCCTGCAGAGTTTGCTGCTGTTCAAACAGGTGCTCCAACAAACTCAGAAGTTGTAAGAACTCTGCGTGAATTGTATCGGACTGGCGACTTACTAATCGACCGCATCAGACCACACATACCTGTCGATGGACTACAACTGAACTACACATATGGGGACCATAAAATGTCCGATGAACAAACGGTGCATAGCATCACATTGCGTTCGCAATTGGATGCTGACGCCACACGCGCCGCCCTTAAAAATTGGGCAAACGCCAATCAACTGACTATTCGCCAAGCCGATCTCTCAAGCGGGCCCGGAGCAGACGAACTCAATATTCTGCTTGAAATCGTTTTCGAGACGATCAACTCGATGGGGCCGGATGGCGTCCGTGCGCTGGTTCGCATGCTCTCCGAAGCGCTGAAGCGAAAGGACAAGTAACCCCCTTAGGCTGCCGCATCAGCAACAGAAATCAATCTACATCGCGCGGCCAAAACAGCCTGTAGTTTCACCCACAAAATGGCGGCCGCCAGCACGAGGGTGATCATGTTTGCCACGATGACCGGCATGGCACCGGCGAGCAGGCCATAGGCAAGCCACAGCGCCACGCCAGTTGTGAACATGGCGTACATGGTCAGCGAGATGCCCTCGGTCCGCCGCGTACGCAGAACCAGGATGGCCTGGGGCAGGAAGGAAGCCGTGGTAAGCACGGCCGCAATCGTGCCGACAAGATCCGCGT
>JALEGE010000025.1 GCA_022760335.1 Hyphomonadaceae bacterium | reverse complement strand
TGGGCAACCGGGCGGCGGCTCAGTTCAAAAGTGCACTCTGTGATGACGCCAAACACCGCGCCCGAGCCGATAAAAACTTGCTTCCAGTCCGGCGCTGAATTGTCCTTCCGGCAGGCACTGCCAAGCTCAAGGAGTGGCGCATCCTCGCTGGCCAACGCAACTTGCAAGGCCAACACCTGCTCGCGCACACCGCCATAGCGCAGAAGGCGGGACCCACCCGTATTCGTTGCTGCCAGCCCGCCCACCATCGGATCCGCGCCCAGATCGATCGGCAGGAAAACACCCTGCTCTTCCAGCCGCGCGTTTATCTCCGACAGGCGGTAGCCAGCGCTTACCCGCAGGCTACGGTTCAGCGGATTATAGTCGAATGCGCCTCGCAGTTTTTCAAGGCTGAGAACGATTTCTGCGCCACTCATATCCGGCGTGCCGTCATTGACGAGTCCCGTATGACCGGACTGTACGATCAGGGCGAGGTCATTCGCGATGCAATAGGAAAGCAGGCGCGAGACCTCATCAGGTGTGCGCGGGCGCAGGATACAAGCGGCGCGCCCTTCCGGCCCACGCGCAGGGCGCTGATAGGTCTCAAGTCCATCCTCGGGGCGTAGGAAATCACCCGCTTCCAACAACGCCCCGAGAGCCTCGAAATGGGCAGCAGGCTGCGTCACGTCGCGCCTGTGGTCTGGCGCGCATGGATCGCTGCCTGGCAAGCCTCACGGGAGCTTTGTTGCAGCTCGGCATAGACGGTGTCCGGGTCCAGGACCGGTGCACCCAATAGGCGCTCGAACGCGGCTTGCATCTCTTCGCCGGTAAAACTCTCACCTTGCTCATCCCCCAGATTGGAGCGGAAAATCCCGGCGGCGCTGACGGGCAGAAAATCCTCATAAGTGATCGGGATAAGCTCGACATGGCCGGTCTCGATCAGAGCATCCAAACTGGTTTGCTTGCCTGGATTTGCCGCCGACGTCAGATGATAGGTGAAATAGGCAAGGCCTTGCTTGTGAAGGGCGGCCCAGCGGTCGGGAAACTCCGCGAAAACCTTTTCAAGAGCAGCCGCATATGCCGCGGCATTCGATCCATCCGGCGCCGGCATCACCTCCGCGCGTGTCCTGGACAGAAGCGCATCATAGAGCGCACGGCCAGCAGGCGTGAGCGCGACCCCGCGTTGCTCGATCTCGCCGAACCGGGCCGTATGGACACCGGCTGTGCTGGTGCCATCACCATCTGGAAAATCCACCGCCTCGCTCAGCGCCTTGAAGGCGGTCTGGCGCAAGAGGATTGGACATGTGCGGCGCGGCGGACCCTCAATCACAGCTTTTGGATTGATGCCCCGCGCGGGCATGCCCGTCTGCACCGCATCAATATCCAGTGTTCGAGGCGTCAAATGATTGATGTGCGGACCCTTGAAGCAGACAATGTCCGCGATCAACCGATGCTGGCTCAGGAAGCGCTCATAGAGTTCGGCGGAGACATTGGCCTCGGACCGCCAGCGGAAGACATCCAGCACCGCAGCGATGAAGGCATCGGCCTCTTCCACCTGCACACCGCCAGCCGCTTCAGCTTCACGAACCAGGGTTCGCAAGGTGTCGGAGAAGATGTCTCGCTTTTCCAGAACATCCGCCGCATCCACGCGCAGGGCCTCGTCCGAAATCAGATCGAGCCGCAGGAGCGAGCAGAAAATGCGGAAGGAATTGGCCTTGAGCGAATCCCCCGACACCGGGCGAAAGGCCGTGGCATGCACCGGCAGGCCAGCCACGGTCAGATCATAATACCCGACTGGGAACATGCCCATTAGCGCGAAGATCCGGCGCATGAAGCTGAGCTCCTCGCCCGTGCCCAGGCGGATGGCGCCATGGCGCTCTGCTGAGAGCCGGTCGAGTTCGCCAGTGCGCTCAAGCTGCGCCTTCAATTCCGGATATGCGCCGAGCGTGTCTGCATTGACCGCCTGAACCAGTTCCAGAAGTTCGCCATAGGCCGGCACTTCACGCCGATACATGGCAGACATGGCGGCAGAAAAAGCGGCTCGCAGAGCGTCACCGGGCGCAAATTTCTGGGTCTCGTCAGCCATGTCCGATGGCCTCCTACAGGCTGATTTACCAGTTCCGGACGACCAGTATCCCGGTCATACCCCGCAACCAGCAGAATATTGAAAATTGAGAGCATACACCCCGGTGGATCCAGCCGGCCTCAGTCTCCCGATCCGTCGAGATAGTCCATCGCGATCTGCACATGCGCACGCACGCCCACAGCCAGCACGGCCTCATCAATGTCGAATTGAGGTGAGTGATTGGACGGCGCGGTTTCGAAACTCTCGAAATTCTTCGTCGAGCCAAGGATGAAATAGACCGACGGGATCTCGCGGGCGAAATGGGAGAAATCCTCTGCCGCCGCACGTGGTGTGGAATCGGCATCCAGACCCGCGTCACCAGCCGCGATTTCCAGAGAAGGCAGCACCTTTTGCAGCAAGTCGGCATCGTTCACCGTCGGCGGGGTTTCGTCGCCATAGCTAACCGTGGCGCTTGCGTCATAGACCGTTGCAAGACCGGAAACGACGCGCGCGATCTCTTCCTTAATCTCGGCCAGACGCTCCTCACTATAGACGCGGACTGTACCAACCATATCTCCCGTCGAAGGCAGGATATTGTTGCGCGCCCCAATCTCGATCCGCGCCAAGCTGATCACAGAGGGCTGGTCAAGTATATCGAGCCGGCGTGCGGCGATCATGCTCATCGCCTTGATGATATCTGCGCCGAGGCTGGGCAGATCCGATCCGCTCCAGGGTTTGGCGGCATGGGTTCCCGCGCCTTCCATATGGATCATGAGCGCGCTGGAACCGGCAAGGAAACCTTCGGGCCGCGTATAAATGCGCCCGACCGGGCCGGGTTCGA
>JALEGE010000024.1 GCA_022760335.1 Hyphomonadaceae bacterium | reverse complement strand
GTGTCTCATTAGCCTTCCTCCCGCGCTAGAAGTCGTTTTTTGTGCCTGTCGATATTCCGGCGATCCAAAAGAATAAGAAGGAAAGGGACGGTTTGTGATGGTAACAATTTTACATTCGCTTGAAAAAAGCTGCCATGCACACCGACGCGCCGCATAGTATCCATAATAGAAAATCTGGAGAGGAAACTTGATATGCGTATTGCACGACGTGCCGACTGGATCTCAGAGTTGCCGCGCGATGCACGCAGCGCAATCGAAGCGCGGTTTCAGTATCGCGATGTAAACTCGGGTGAAGTTATCGGTGAGACAGGGCATCCGTGCGAGGGCATCTATCAGGTGCAAAGCGGATATGTGAAACTTCTGGCCGATCACGCGGACGGCGAACGCTCCCTGTTGGCCGTCTACATGCCCGGCAATTGCTTCTGTGAATCGCCGGTAATTGCCTGCAGACCTCACAATCACACGACAATCGCCGCCGGTCTCACGCGTATAGGCGTTCTGAAAAAGGCCGATTTCGACGAGCTTTACAATCGCTTCCCCTCCATTCCGGAGGCGCTTTGCCGGAAGTTTGCCTCGGCACAGAGCTCGCTCATTTCCTACCGCGAGACTCAGAACCAGACTACGGTTGGCCAGCGTGTTGCCATGGTGCTGCACAATCTGGCCCAGATCAGTCAGACGCCACAGATCGACCAGTACAAAGAAATCGACGTCCCGATCACGATTTCAGAGATGTCTACTTATCTTGGGCTCACCCGGCAGACGATCCAGAAGGAAATCTCGCAACTCAAGAAGCGAAATCTCATCGTTAAGTTGCCGGGAAACTGGGCTGTACGTGAAATGAGCATCCTGGCCAGTCTTGCCAATGCTAATGAACGTCAGCTGCATTACTCGTGATGAATTGCTGATTGCGGCCCGGATGCGCCCGCTCAGCTCCAGTATAGCCGCTCGGGATTGTCCACCAGAATTTTGCGCCTCGCCTCACGATCAGGCACCCAGTGCGCCAGGAGGTCGAACAGATTGGCCCCGTCAGGAACGATCCCGTCCTTCATCGCGATGGGGTGAGGCCAGTCAGACCCCCAGATTGTGCGGTCAGGCGCGTGTCTCCAGAAGGCCGACGCAAGCTCTTTGAGGTCTTCATAGTTCGGTGGGCCGGCAACAGAGGATAAGTAGACACCGGACAGTTTTATATAGTGGCGTCCGGTATCCAGCAGACGCAAGATCATCTGCGCGGTGGCACTTGACGGTCCATCCGGTTGGGGAGACCAGCCAAAATGGTCGATAATGACCGGGCACGCGGCATCTCTGAAGGATTTCTCCCAGCCCAACAGGACTTGATCATTCCGCTTGCCGACAATATTGATTGACCAGTTCCGGTCGGCTGCGCGCTGGCTGAGTGTCTGGAATTCTTCCGCGGTCGGGATCCGCCCCTTGCCAAAGTAAACGCGCATCCCGCGCACTCCCAGCGCGTGCATTTCATCCAGCTCGGAATCGGTAACCTCTGGATACACGATGGCAACACCGCGCATCTTGTCCGTTCCTTCTCTCTCCAGGGTATGGAGTAGACAGGCTGGGTCGTTTCCATAATTCGACGATGCCACGAACACAGAACGCGAGACGCCCAGGCGCTTCTTGAACAGACGGTAGTCATCCAGGGCCGCCTCAGGCACGCGAACCTGTTTCGGGCGGTGAAACCGTGAGTCAAAAATGTGGTGATGACAGTCGACAGCCCCAACCGGCGCGGCGGTTTGCGGTGGCTTTTGCCCACTTGAATGCGGCACGCTGAGTCTTATCCCGCGCACATCTGCAACCCCCGATTTTTTGCTCGCGGACAAAGGGCCAGGTATTTGTTCAGTTTTGGACACATGGACCTCACAAACCACACAGTATCGCCGTTGATTGCCGCTGGTCTTGACCGAGCGTCGCCCCTGTTTGGTAACGCTCAGTTTTCCAACTGAAGAAGGTGATGGCGTTGGATCAGGATAGCCAGCACCCGCGCGGGCAAGTGACAAATATTTGTCATTCTAGCACTTTCTCCAGCGAGCATTGGCCAGCGTGATAAACATTCACTCCTCGCAAGTGCATCGACCACTTGCGTATCACAAGAAGCAGGGACGCCGAGCCCAAGCGGAGGACGTGCCAACGCAGGACGTGTAAGTTTAGTGCGCATACCAACCAAATGAGTTTCAATACCCGGGGTCGGATGCAAGACACTTCGGTATGCAGCACCTGCGCACCGCGTAGACCAAGCCCGCATCGTTTCACAACACCCAAATACCTCAGATCGACCCAGCAATGGTGCAGATTCGGTCACAGGATTGGCCTGATATCCGGGGCTGTGCCTCCCCTGGGTCCGTTACGCTGGTAAGCATCCAGCCAATTGAGGCACATCGGGAGGAAAACCGTTGGTCACAATTGAAGATTCGGAACGTCGGGTACATGTCCCCACAAAAGTAACACCCGATAGCTGGTGGACCCTTGCAGTTCTGTTCTGCGTCTACTTTTTCTGTCTGCTCGACCGCTATATCCTGTCCATGCTGGTGCCTGACATTAAGGCCGAGCTGGCCCTTTCGGACATACAAATGGGCCTCATACTGGGGCCGGCCTTTTCGCTGTTTTATGCCTTTTTCGGCGTTCCGATTGGCTGGGCATCCGATATTTTTCCGCGCCGCTGGATCATCTTCCTGGGCATCATCGTGTTTTCAACCGCCACCGTCTTTACCGGATTTGCAGGCGGCTTTGCCACGCTGTTCCTGGCGCGTGTACTCGTGGGGATCGGCGAAGCGTCGGTATCGCCATCGGCCAATTCGCTGTTGGCCGACAAGTTCCCCAGAGAGCAGCTCGCAACCGCGATCTCCATCTACCATATCGGGGTGAAGATCGGCACCGCCAGCGCTTATGTGATTGGTGGGGCAGGTCTCGCGATCTCGGCAGCCGTCATTGCCGTTCTCCCCTTCATGGGAGACTTCTCTTCCTGGCGCATCGTCATCATGTTCTGCGGTGTCCCGGCGGTGTTCTTTGCACTGCTCGTCTTCACCTTTAGGGAACCTGTGCGCCCGCCCCAGACCAAAAGCGATGTGAGCCCGGCCCACCTTGTCCTCTTCATTCGCAAGCAGGCGCGGCTTTTGCTCCCCATGCTGGGAGGGTTCACCCTGATCGCGTTTTCGGCAAATTGCATGGCCGGCTGGGTACCGACCTATCTCGTGCGCGAGTTTGGCTGGTCGCGCGCCGAATTCGGTCCGATCCTGGGCGCCATCGGTCTGATCACGGCGGCCACCCTGATCTTCAAGGGGATCGCGATGGACTGGCTGTTCGGCAAAGGCGTCAAGGACATCCATATCCGGTTCTACACCTGGCTTCTCGCCATCACGACTCCGATAGGCATTGCCCTGTTCTTTATTCCCAACACCTGGCTGTTCGTGTTGTGCTACGCCCTGATCCAGATCGTGGCGGTTCCCATTACCGCATATGTGGCGACCGTCATTCAGGTCGTGACGCCCGTGCGACTGCGTGGGCAAATGATGGCGTGTGTCTCCTTCTGCCTGATTATCGTCGGCGGATTTGGACCGACGATCATCGGTATGCTGACCGACCTGTTGTTCCGCGATGAAGGAAAGGTCGGCTACTCGCTCGCCATGGTCATCACCGTGGCATTCCCGACCGCGCTGTTCCTCTTGCGTATGGCGCTCAAGCCGCTCAGGGCAGTGGTGCTGGACATCGAGGCCAGTGAAGGCGAAATCAAGGGTGCACACTGACACCGCCAGTCAGAGGTCAGCTCAGCTATCGCCCGGCGCCACACGCGCGCCGCACAGATAAATTCTGACAAATGTAAATATTGTTCCATGGCGACCGCCTCCATGACCGCTAGATTGACAGAATAATGAATACGAAGCTCCCGAAAGCGGGGGCCATCCGGGAGGACAGGTCGTGCAATTCCTTTATCCATTGCGCTCGAATGGGAGCCATACTGGCGAGAACGTCGTCAATGCAACTGTTGCCGGAGATGCCAACCGCTTCGTCCCGGCCTCTTTCGGTTCGACCGTTTCTACTCATTAGGAAAATCCAGAATGTCTCAGGACAGGCGCCTCAGCATTCCGACTATGGTTGCGTTTGGGGCTGGTAATGTCGCCGAAGGCGTCAAAAGCACCGCCTACGGAACGTTTCTTCTCTTTTTCTATCAGCAGGTCCTCGGACTATCAGGTTCGCTTGCGGGGCTCGCCCTCGCCATATCGGTCCTGGCAGATGCCGTTTCGGACCCGATCATTGGTCAGTTCTCTGACAGGATGAAATCCAAGTGGGGGCGCCGGCACCCCCTCATCGCGGCATCAGCTATCCCCCTGGGCATAAGCTTCTTTCTGCTCTTCAACCCGCCCAGCGGCCTCTCACAGGGTCACCTGTTCGTCTGGCTGGTGACCACCGCCGTGATGGCCCGGATCGCGATGACCTTTTACGACATCCCCCATCTCGCCCTCGGCGCCGAAATGGCGCATGACTATGACCAGCGCACGACACTATTCACGATCAGCACCTGGTTCCGCATCGCATCCGGCGCCTTCATTACTTATCTGGCCTACGAGTTGTTCTTTCCAACCACGGAGAGATTCGATCCAGGCATCCTGAACCAGGAAGGCTATTTCTATCTGGGAATCTTCTGTGGGCTCAGCATGGTTGTCGCAATGGTGGTCTGCGTGGTCGGAACCTGGAGCGAGATTCCCTATCTGAGAAAGAGCAACACGCCAGGCGCGGCCGGTCTCATGGGTTTTTTCATTGAGATCAAGAGCCTGTTCCTCAGCCCGTCTTTCCGGGCGATCTTCATTGGTCTTTTCTTCTATGTGCTCATCGTCAATATCGAGCGAAGCATCGGAACCTTTGCTGCGGTGCACTTCTGGGGACTGCCTACGGAAACGCTCAGCAAGATGTCGCTTGCCAGTCTTGCGGGGGCATTTGTGGCTTTCCCGCTGGTGCGTGTTCTGACATCCATCGTGGACAAGAAGTACCTGCTGTTCGGAATCATGGTCTTGGCCATGGTCAACATCAACATCTTCGTCTGTGGGCGGCTCTTCCTTCCCGGTATTTTTCCGGAAAATGGCTCGCCTTTCATTCCCGTCTTCGTGGCGATCAACTTCTTCTTTGTTGGGGTGATCAGCCTTATCGTTATTTCCACGCTGAACTCCATGTATGGCGACATCGCTGATGAGTATGAGGAAATCACCGACAAGCGGAGAGAAGGCTCGCTCTTCGCCGCCAGGTCATTTGCCGGCAAGGCAGCAAGCGCAACCGGCATTATGCTGGGCGGGGTTCTTCTCGACGTGATCAGCTTCCCTGAACAGGCAGCCTATGGGTCCGTGGATCCGGAGATCGTCTGGCAGCTCGGCGTCATCTATGCTCCGGGCACCTCCATATTTATCCTGCTCACGCTGTACTTCTTTTCGAAGTATCAGATCACCCGGGACAAGCACGCTCAGACCATCGAGACCATCCGGCAGCGGCGCCTGAAGACCGACCCTGAAGAAGTTCTGGAATAGGGGAATTCATTTCCAGGATCGGACGCGAAAACCCCCGAGACGCTCAAGCGCCTCGGGGGTTTTGCTTGGGGCAACCCTGGATGCCGCACTGAGGGTATTGGAGGGCAAGCCCCGCCCGGCCACTCCCCGCTACAAGGACATACGGGGAAGCGTGCCGACAAAGAACTCCCGCTCGAGTTGCTCAGGATCCTGCAAGACCTCGATCTCATTGTGGAACCGCATGGTCGCCCGGTTCTCAAGATCGTATTCTGGCCACTCTACCGCTCCGGTTGGATTGGGATTGCCCGTTCGGGCAAATGTCGCCCAGCGCGCACTCATCTCATCCGCCATCGCCTGGGCATTGGGCGTGTCGCCGAGGATCGAGCTCGACAGGGCGACATTGTCGAAAACGAACGGAATGTCGATCATGTGAAGTGCACGCCACTTGCCGCCATCGACGGCGGTTTCCCAGTCCACGCGGTACATGTAAGTCGGGCCCTGGTTTGCCTCCAGCCGCTTCTCGGCGACCCAGATGGCCGAATGCCGCCAGCGCCAATAGGTGAAGATCTTGAAGAGAAGCTCGCTTGCTGTCGCGGAGGGGAACTCACGGCGATAGAAGTCGATATAGCTGGTGGGATCCATGCTCATGATGGATTCCAGCGTCGGCGCGAGGTCTTCCCATTCAAGGTCGAATGTGTGCGGTCTTAGGCTTCCGAGGTGCAGGCGCACTTCGTCCTTGGCCGTGCCGATCAGCAGCGGAATGTCGGCGGATATCGCCGGCGCTTCAGGGTAGAATGCCGAATCCGGGAAGCTGCGGCCATCAATGACGGGGCGCCATTCGCGCTGGGAGAAGCCCAGCCAGGGTTGCTCCCCATTCAAGGTACGCTGTTTGAGCTTGAGCAGCCCTTCACGAAGCAGCGCGACCGGAGCCGTCTTCAGGAGGTCGAGTTGGTCCGGGCGCAGCCCCAGTTCATCGATGTAGGCCAGCGCGTCCTGCGTGGCGTATTCCGCACTTCTGCCACCAATTCCGGTCGACGCGCTCTGGATAACGGCGCGATGGAACAATCCCTTCGCCAGGGGCATGCTCATCAGCGCCGCGACCTTTCCGCCGCCACCTGATTCCCCGAATATGGTGACATTCTCAGCATCGCCGCCAAAGGCTTCGATATTCTCTTGGATCCATTGAAGGCAAAGCACAATGTCGAGCACGCCAACATTGCCCGAGTCGGCAAGCTCAGGCCCGCCGATCTCTTTCAGATACAGGTGCCCGAATGCATTCAGCCGGTGTGTGACAGAAACCACCACGACACCCTGCCGCTCGGCCAGTCTGGTGCCGTCATATCCGGGGGAGTTTCCCGACCCGGAATGAAAACCGCCGCCATGTAGCCAAACCATGACGGGCCGGCGGGCATTGTCGCGCAATCCGTTCGTCCAGACATTGACCCGAAGGCAGTCTTCGCTCTGCACCTCATCCGGCGAATGCCATGAGGAAATGATATCAACGCCGAGCACGCCGGCCCCGGATTGTGGGGACACGGGCCCCATCCGGGTGGCGTCCCGAACCCCGCGCCATTCCGGCACCGGGAGGGGTGGCTGAAAGCGGCGCTGACGGGTATCTGCGCCATATGGCACGCCCTTGAACGCGAAAGCGCCGCCTAGTGTGCGTTCGCCCATCAGCCGGCCTGAGGCGACCTCGACAACGGGTAATTCAGATGGTGAGGATGCGTCTCCCGTCAATGTGCATCCTGCTGACAGCATGCCGGTCGAGGCCAATCCACCTGCGATCAGAAAACCTCGTCGATTGAAGGCTTTCTCTTCTCTGTCCGCGCGATTGTTTGCCAATGCAGCCTCCCGGTTTGTCGTGATTATGTGTCTGCCCAGTCGAGTTAAATGTCGCAGAAAAGCAACACTATGCTGGGGTTGCCTTAACTAGATCACGCCCGTCGTTTCCGGGGCCAATGAAATCTAAAAGAATGTAAAAAAGTTTCCACCGGCATGGCCTCGGTGCCCGCTACTTTGTTTTGACACATCGATGACAAAGCAATGTCGATGAAAAAGTACTTATATTCGGGAGGAAGCAACATGTTCTTTGATAACAGGTCTCTTATGAGTGGAGTGTGCCTCATTTCACTCACCTGTGCTATGCCGGGCGTAGCATTCGCGCAGGACAGTGTAGAAATTGACGCAGAGGAAGCGCTGATAATTGAATCGGTTACAGTCACCGCACAGCGCCGGGAACAATCCCTACAGGATGTTCCAGTAACCGTGACTGCATTCTCCAGCGCAGCGATTGAAAGACGCAGAATTTTCGACACGCAGTCGTTGATCGACAGCACTCCAGGCATCTCGATGGACTCGTTTCCGAAGACGGCGCCCAGGCTGACTGTGCGTGGGATTGGCAGCTCAAACCAGGCGGCCGGGGCGGACCCGTCTTCGGTGACCTTCCTGGATGGCGTGTATATCGGGCGCGGCCCGATGCTCTCGGTCGATATCTTCGATGTCGAGCGGGTCGAGGTTCTGAAAGGACCACAAGGCACGCTCTGGGGAAAGAATGTTGTCGGCGGCGCCATTCACTACATTACTCAAAAGCCCACCGATGACTTCGAGCTGAAGATCCGCGGAACGGTTGCCGAGTACAATCAGAAAGACGTCAGCCTTGTTCTGAATACACCGGTTTCGGACAATCTTGCCACGCGCTTCTCGTTCAGCTCACAGAAGAATGACGGCTATCGTACCAATCTGAACACGGGCGGTCCGCTGGATGACACCGAGCGCCTGACCGCACGTTTTCACGCCCTCTATGACGTAAACGACAATACCAGCCTGCTGTTCTCGATTGATGGCACGACAGACGACTCGGCAGGTCCGGCGCGGTTCAATCTGGCGCCCAACAATTTTGAAGAGCCCGACAATCTGCGCGTTGCGGCTCCGGACAATGCCGGTTTCCTGAAACGAGATACCTGGGGAACCAAGCTGGAGCTGAATACATCTGCTCTTGGTTGGGCTGACCTCACCACATACGTCTCCTACCGCGCCCTCGACAACTCGACTTTCGATGACTTCGATGGCGCCACCGAAGCCGTGAACACTGCCAATGGCGTCGCTGTTCCCGCCATTCACGTCCTGGCTGAGGAAGAAGCAGAATCGCTGTCTGCGGAACTGCGGCTCGCCTCAACATCCGAAGGCCCATTCAGCTGGGTTGGCGGCATTTTCCTGCTTCAGGATACGGTCGATCGCGAGCGTGAATCGGAAACCCTCCTAATTGATACAAGCGAGAACAACTACATCGCCAAGAATGTCACCGACAGCCTCGGGATTTTTGGCGATGTCCGCTATCAATTCTCCGATCAGTTCGGCGTTTTCGGCGGGCTTCGCTACACCGATGAGAGCAAGGAATCCGAGATTCGCCGTGAAGTCGGCGATCCGGACAATCCGACCATCTCCTGGTCCACTTTCGGCAATCCGGGGACAACAGACGACAAGCGCTGGACCTGGCGTTTGGGTGCGGACTACCGGTTGAACGAAAATCTCTTTGTCTTCGGATCCGTTGCGACGGGCTTCAAATCCGGTGCATTTCAGGAACGGCCAGACTTCGAGCTTGCCAACATTCCGACAGATCCTGAGGAAGTGACCAACTACGAGGTCGGTATCAAATCGGACTTCTGGCAAAACCGAGCCCGGGCGAATGTCTCTGTGTTCCTGGCGGACTATACCGGCCTTCAGACCATCAACACCATCTCCGATGCGTCTCTCGGGCCTGGCGAAACCAGTGTCATCGTCGACAATGCGGATGCTGAAATCAAGGGCATCGAAACCGAGTTCCAGCTGCAGGCGACCAACAATCTGAGGCTCGACCTGCTATACACTTACCTGGATGCGAAGTTTACCGACTATGTCGAGACGCAGGAAATTCTGGCCGACGGAACACCGGTAGTTCTGGACCTGACCGGAAACAAACTGCAGCTGACGCCCGTGCATGCGGCCACATTCAGTGGCGTCTATACGACAGACGCCTATTCATGGGGTGAACTCGATTTCGGTCTCGACCTCAAATACACAAGTACGATCTATGAGGACAACAACAATCAGGAACCCGATGTGAGGGATCCGCAGACCCTGGTCGACGCGTACATCTCGTACCGCCCCAAGGACAATGTTGTGCTGCAGCTCTGGGGTAAAAACCTGACGGATGAGGCCTACTCGCTGCACCAGGTTGAGATCCTTGGTGGCCAGTTTGTTGCCTATGCTCCGGGAAAACAGATCGGACTTTCCGCGACCGTCGAGTTTTAGAACTTGTCTGCGCCTGGTTGTTCCTGTCCCACTCTTTGGATCGACGATCGTGCGCCTGAGAAAGCACAGATTGGAACCGCCAGAACGAAACATCAAAATCCTGGCCGAGTGAATTGGCCAGGATTTTCTGCGCGACCGGACATCAAGCACCGCCGCTGTTTCAGATCACTGCATCCCACAGCCCCTACCAAAGTCAAAACAACCGCCAGGGTTCCCGATTATGCCTGACACCCAGACACGTCCAAGCGCCTCCACGCCCGTCTTTGACTGGACCGATCCGATCAACCTGCAGAACGCCCTGACTGAAGACGAGCGGATGATCCAGGAGAGCGCCCGGCGCTATTGCCAGGACCAGTTGATGCCGCGCGTGCTGATGGCCAATCGCGAGGAGCGGTTTGACCGCGAGATCATGCGCGAGCTTGGCGCGCTGGGCTTTCTCGGCTCGACCATTGAGGGGTATGACTGCGCCGGGGTGAACTATGTCAGCTATGGCCTGATCGCGCGGGAAGTCGAGCGCGTCGACAGCGGCTACCGCTCGGCCATGAGCGTGCAATCCTCGCTCGTCATGCATCCGATCAATGCCTATGGGTCAGAGGCTCAGAAGGCGCACTATCTACCGAAACTGGCGAGTGGGGACTGGGTGGGCTGTTTCGGCCTCACCGAGCCCGATGCCGGCTCTGACCCGGCCTCCATGCGCACGCGTGCGAAGTCCGTCCCCGGTGGATACTGCCTCAGCGGCGCCAAGATCTGGATCACCAATGCCCCGATTGCCGATGTCTTCATCGTCTGGGCCAAGACCGATGATGATATCATTCGCGGCTTCATTCTGGAGAAAGGGATGGAGGGCCTGTCGGCGCCGAAGATCGAGGGCAAGTTTTCCCTGCGCGCTTCAATCACCGGCGAGATCGTCATGGACGAGGTTTTCGTGCCGGACGACAATCTCCTGCCGGGTGTCAAAGGCCTGAAAGGTCCGTTCGGCTGTTTGAATTCTGCCCGCTTCGGCATTGCCTGGGGCGCGCTGGGCGCAGCGGAATTCTGCTGGCACGCCGCGCGGCAATATACGCTGGAGCGGACCCAGTTCGGGCGCCCGCTGGCGGCAACCCAGCTTGTCCAGCGTAAGCTGGCCGACATGCAGACCGAGATCACAATCGGTCTTGCGGCCTGCCTTCAGGCGAGCCGGGAAAAGGATGCCGGCACGCTCCATCCCACCGCGATTTCACTGATCAAGCGCAACAGTTGCGGCAAGGCGCTCGAGATTGCCCGCACCGCGCGCGACATGCACGGCGGCAACGGGATTTCCGACGAATATCACGTCATCCGCCATGTCATGAATCTTGAGGCGGTGAACACGTATGAAGGCACCCATGATGTGCATGCGCTGATTTTGGGTCGCGCGCAGACGGGGATCCAGGCCTTTCAATGACAGGCAAGGTGTGTAGTGAAGGGCTGGTTTGAGACCGGCAATCCAGACGCCGGGCCTTTGAACATGACATTGGAAAAGGACGCAGATCATTGCCGAACGCGCTGGAGGGGACACTAGATCCGTGCTGAGCGCCTTTCGATCCTTCCGCGTCTATAATTACCGCCTCTGGGCTGCAGGAGCGCTTGTTTCCAATTTCGGAACCTGGATCCAGCGAACGGCTCAGGACTGGCTGGTCCTGACCGAACTGACCGATAAAAACGCCTCCGCGCTTGGCATCGTCGTTGCCTGCCAGTTCGCACCCCAACTTCTCCTGTTGCCCTGGACAGGTTTCGCGGCCGATTATTTCGACCGGCGCAAATTGCTGATGGTCACGCAAGGTCTGATGGCTACGCTGTCGCTGCTACTGGGCGTACTAACTGTCACCGGCCTCGTAGAGCTTTGGCACGTCTATGTTCTCGCCTTCCTGCTCGGCGCGACCGCCGCGTTTGATGCGCCTGTCCGGCATGCCTTCGTGGGCGAACTTGTTGGCGATCACTATCTCTCCAACGCTGTCGCCCTGAATTCGACCTCGTTCAACACAGCGCGCCTGGCCGGGCCTGCCGCGGCCGGATTTTTCATCGCGGCAGTCGGCATTGGCTGGGCGTTTCTGATCAATGGTTTTTCCTTCCTCGCCGTCCTGGCATCGCTCTTCTTCATGCGACTGTCGCTGTTGCGTGAGCGGAAGCGGGCATCACGCGCGAAGGGCACCTTTCTCGCGGGCTTTGGCTATGCCTGGCGGCGGCAGGATCTAAGGCTGATCCTGATCATGCTGTTCCTGATCGGTACTTTCGGCTTCAACTTCCCGATCTTCATTTCGACAATGGCGGTCTCGGTCTATCAGACTGACGCACAAGGCTTCGGTATGCTCGCCTCCTTCATCGCCGTGGGCACGCTGGTAGGCGCGATACTCGCCGCCGGGCGCCGTATGCTGGGCCTGTGGTCCCTGGTTTTTGCGGCCATGTTCTTCTCGGCGGGCTGCCTCGCGGCGGCCTTTTCGCCGGGCTATTGGTGGTTTGCGGCAGCTCTTGTCATGATCGGGCTGGCCGCCATCACCTTCATGACCACGACCAACAGCATCATGCAGCTGACAACCGAGCCGGAAATGCGGGGCCGGATGATGGCTCTGCGGGTCGCGATCGCGCTTGGCGGCATCCCCATAGGTGCGCCTATTGCCGGTTGGGTTGCCGATCAATTCGGGCCCCGCTGGGCCCTCGGGCTGGGCGCGGCCTCTGCCTTGGCGGCAGGGCTCATGGGGGCAATTTACCTTCTGCGCTCGAAAGAGGCGGTGGCGTTGAGCCGCTCCGGCTCTTCCGAAGCCGGGGCGGTGACAGAAATGCGCGGCGATCAAGCCGGTCCAGAGCTGTAATGGGCTCCGTTCTGGGGCCTGTCAGACTTGGTCTTGAGTGCTCGGCGCCCTGTTCTATGAGGCTGACGCGCCTGGGGACAGGGCTTGGTCCTGGGAAGCGTTTGCCTTCGCGCGCGCTTCCAGAATCGCCCTGTCTTTTTCATGTTGCGCTCTGGTGACCGGATATTTGTGGCAGAGAATGGCGCAGAGCGCGAAAATCAGGGCCGGTGCAACCGTGTAAACCATGATCAGCCCCGGCAGCTTCTCCGGGGCGCCGGGCGTTTCCGGGTCAAAGCCCATGATTGCGAGCATTCCGAAGGCAATCGCAACAGCTGATGCCTGTCCGAGCTTGTAGGACGTGCCCATGAAGGCGAAATAAAAGCCGGCCTTGTTGGTGCCTGAGCGCACTTCTTCGCGATCAACCTGATCTGCCATCATGGAGCGCAGCAGGGCCTGGGGCGCCCCGAAGCCGAGGCCAAGAAATGCGGCCGCAGCGATGAAGAGGGGTGTTGATCCCGATATCAAGATTGGGATCACCAGGAGATTGCAGACCAGCGAATAGAGGCAGGCGATCTGCAGGGAGGTGTGCTTTTCAAACCGCCTTGAGAGCCAGAGCCAAAGCGGGATGCCGAAAATCGAGGCACCGAAATAGAGGAGAAGAATGGTGCTGACCGAGCCCTCATACCCGATGACGCCGCGCGCCACGAATATGAAGGTGGCAGAGGTGATGCCAACGCCGATACCGGTGGCGATTTCGATGAGCAGGACGCGCCACAAGGTGCGGTCGCGAAGGCTTCCATAGATTTCCCGAAGATCAAAACGCTGCTTTTCCTGGCGGGTCTCGGTCGGCAGGGTGTCTGGCACGATTGTGAAAGCGATTAGGACGGCGATGGGCAGCATGACAATCAGGAACCAGCCCATCACCGCGACCTCAGTATACTCATCAACATGGATCCAGTTGGCGACGATGGCGGGCAGGGCGAGGATGAAGATGGAGCCGCAGACATTGACGATCTCGCGCGTGCCGAACAGGCGAGAGCGCTCGTCATAATCGGGTGCAAGGTCGGCGCCCCAGGCCTGGTGCGCGGTCTGAAGAAAGGTCCAACCGGTATAGAGCACCAGCAGCTGTAGCAGGACGAGGGCCGCACTGGCCTGTTCGCCGCGCCCCGGCATGTAAAGAAACAGCGCGGTTATGCAAAGCATGGGTACGCTGAAGGCAATCCAGGTTTTCCGCGGGCCGCGCGCCCAGTGATACCTGTCGACCAGGATGCCGACGATCGGATCGGACACGACGTCCCAAATTCTGGCGAACATGAAAATGATGCCGACCGTAGCGAGGCCAAGCCCGCCACTGCCAGCATAGAGCGGGGGCAGGAAGGTTGTAACCGGCATGCCGACGGCAACTATGGGGAAAGTCAGCCCGCAATAGGCAAGAAGCCGGCCCATGGGAATGCGCTGGCGCTGATGCGCGCTGGTGGCTGAACTCATTGGACTCCTCCAGGTTTTCCTCATCGCCGGCCTATCGGCGCACAGCCCTTTCGGGCCGTCCGCCACTGCCTGTCTTTTGAGTTTCCTAGGTGCCTCAAATTACAGAATTGTACAAATATTTTATCATAATCTTTTTGAGTGATTTCTGATCTGTATAGCAAAGTGTTGTTTTTTATGAAAAATTTACGCTGCTGAGCTTGCGGATTTGATAAATTATAAGATAATCTTGTATATCACTGATGAAGTTGATACTAGAAAATGCCCTCATAAAAAAGAAGGGGCACGGGAGGAAAAAGTGAAATTCAGAACTAATTTGTTGCTCGCCACTGTCGCACTGACAGCGCTCACGGGGCCTGTTGCGGTCGCGCAGGAAACAGATGACAGTCAGGTCGATGAAGGGCGCAAGCTCAGCACCGTCACCGTTACGGCTCAGCGCAAGGAAGAGACGCTTCAGGACGTGCCGGTCACCGTTACAGCCTTCGGGGCAGACGCCGTGCGCGAGGCCCGCATCCTGGGAGTGGGCGACGTTGTGGTGCGTACGCCAGGACTAAATTTCGACGCCTTCCCCTCCGGACAGCCGCGTCTCGCTGTTCGAGGAATTGGCTCGTCGGATACCGGTGCTGGTGGTGACCCGAGTTCGGCCGTTTTCTTGGATGAAATCTATCTCGGACGACCGGCCGCGGTTGCCTTCGACGCATTTGATATCGAACGGATCGAAGTGCTGAAAGGCCCGCAGGGAACGCTTTACGGCCGCAATGTTGTCGGCGGTGCGATCAATGTCGTGCCGGCTGCCCCAGTGCTCGGCGAATTCGATGCGAGCGCCGAGGTGACAGGCGGGAATTATGAGACAATGGAAGGCGCGGGTTTCATAAATATTCCGCTCGCCGATGGCACGGCGGCTTTCCGAGCCAGCGGCGCGATCCGCAAGCATGATGGATACATCGACAACAAGTTCACCGGTGGCAAGCTCGACGACAAGGACACCAGGAGCATGCGGCTCCAGATGCTGGTCGAGCCGACTGATACGCTGGAGTTCGACCTGGCCTTCGATGTCACGACAGATCGGGCAAATGGGCCAGCGCACCATGTCGTCGATGTCGACTCTTCCGATCCATTGTCAGGCTTCTGGACAATCGAACGCGACCGGGATTCCAGCCGGGCCGAATTCGATGGCGCCCAGGACCGCGATACCTGGGGATTACGCGGTGAAGCCAAATGGACATTGCCTTTTGGCACGCTGGACTACCTCGTTTCGAACCGCGAGCTAAGCTACTACCTGCTTTTTGACTTCGACGGGGGTAACCCGACCTTTAACCCGATCAGCGTGGTCGGCGGGGGCGATGAAGACTCGACCCTGTTCAGCCAGGAATTACGGCTGAACTCGCTCCCATCCTCGCCAGTGTCCTGGGTTGCTGGCATCTATCAGTACCATGCGGATACGACACGCGAGAGCCTGCTGGGCATCGGCATTGGTGGCCCGCCAGGCTACGAGATCCTGAACCAGGACGCTCAGGTCGACAGCACAGCAGTCTATGGGGACGTCACCTTCCCAGTGAGCGACCGGCTCAGCCTCATCGGTGGCGTTCGCTATACCCTCGACGACAAGGACTTCGGCATGACAACCGCCCAGTCCCAGGCACTTTTCCAGGTCGACGAGCACTATGACATTACCGCCTCTGAAAGCTGGGATGC
Source organism: Hyphomonadaceae bacterium (assembly GCA_022760335.1). Lineage (GTDB taxonomy): Bacteria > Pseudomonadota > Alphaproteobacteria > Caulobacterales > Hyphomonadaceae > UBA5336. The sequence continues at coordinate 69,718 of JALEGE010000024.1, read as the reverse complement.
CGTGACCTGGCGGGCCGGTGCCGATTTCGATCTTTCCGACGAGCACATGTTCTACGCCATGGTCTCGCGGGGCTTTAAAAGCGGCGGGTTTGTTGAAGTTCCAGTAAATGCTGAAGCTGCGGCGACCCCGTTCGATCCGGAGTATGCAACGCAATACGAGATCGGTCAGCGCGGCGAGTTCCTGAACGGCAGTGTCATCTGGAACAACACGCTGTACTGGATGGACTATACCGATCTTCAGACCGAGGAGACGATCGGGCTGACGACGTTTACGACGAATGCTGGTGCCGCGACCATTCGCGGCTATGAAACGGCTTTCCAGATAGCTTTCAGCGACAATTTCCTGCTGGGCGGGACATACGCTTATACCGATGCCACGTTCGACACCTTCATTAGCGGAGACAACGATTATTCCGGCAATCGCATTTCCCGCACGCCGGAACACAAACTCGTGCTTTCGCCATCCTATGAGTATCAATTTGGCTCAGGTGCGCTTCTCAAGGCCGCGCTGGACTATCAGTATGCGAGCAAGATCTTCGACGATAACAGTAATGTCGGCACGGAATTTCGTGATCCGACGAACTTCGTTGATATGCGCCTGATCTATGAAAGTGCCGATGGGCACTGGAACGCGTCACTCTGGGGCAAGAACATTACCGATGAGGTGACACGCACCTTCCAGGCGACCTTCCTTGGCGCCAATTTTGCCGCCTACAACCCACCGCCCACTTATGGCGTCACCCTGCGATGGAACTATTGATCCATGGCAAACGGGATGTGCGTCCAGCCACGAAATGGCACGGGTCATATGCGGGAGCAGGCCTGCAAGCCTGTGCTGCGAACAGGGCCGAGGCGGGCTGGGTGGGGCGCCGCTGTTCCGTGGATCCATCCATGGAACAGCGTCCCGGCGCAGGGATGACCAGACAAACGGATGAGGGACAATGACATGACGCAAAAATCCGAGCCAGCAAATGACGAACCGGGCGAAACGATTGTGGAGCACCTGATCCGGTCTATCCGGGATGCTATTCGCGAAGGCCAGTTCGTGCAGGGCCAGCGCCTTGTTGTGATGGATGTCTGCAAAGAGTTCGGGGTGAGTGCCGGGCCGGTTCGGGAAGCCATTCGCCGCCTCGCGGGCGAAGGCATGCTGGAATTTGTTCCGCATCGCGGCGCCGTGGTCAAAGTCATCACCGAGCGGGATGTCCGCGAGACCTTCCAGGTCCGCGAGGCCGTTGAGGGCTATGCCGCTCGGCTGGCCGCAGAGAATATTCACCGGGGCGACTATGCCAAACGGTTAAGAGCGTGCCGGGACCAGCTCCATGCCACGATTGATAATCTGCCTGAGCAAACGCGCATTCGCCAGCTGTTTCACGACCTGCTGTATGAGTTTGCCGGCAATGACGTGCTGCGTGAAACGGCCACGCGACTGACATCGGCGCTCTACCGTAATCAGTTCAACAAGGCGGTCGGCGCTGAGCGGTTCCACCAGTCGTTGCGCGAGCATGACGAAATCATCGAGGCCGTCTTGAGCGGCAGCGCCGCCCTCGCTGAGCGGTGCATGCGCCAACACCTTCGTAATGGCGCAGAGGCAGTCTGTGAGGTTGTCCAGACCGCGTCCGCCGTGCCGGACAAAAAGAAAAAGAGAGGTTAGCAAGGTGCAAGACGAACCCGTAAAGATCATCGTGCCTGTCGGCTCGCTAGGGGCCGGTGTCCGAAAGGAGGAAGTCGAATTCGGCATCGCCCAGGGCGCGCAGGCCATCGCCACAGATGCTGGGTCGACCGATAGTGGCGCGGCTTATCTTGGACTTGGCATGTCCAAGAATAATCGCGAGTCGGTGCGCCGCGACCTTCTGATCCTGATGGAGGCGGCGAGCCGCCGAGGCATGCCCTTGATTGTCGGCACCTGCGGGCAGGCCGGCGGGGACCTGAATGTCGACTGGACAGTCGATATCGTCAGGGAGGTTGCCTCCGAGCTGCAATGGAAACCCCGCATCGCTGTTCTCTATAGCGAACAGGAGAAGGACACGCTGAAAGCCAAGAATGCGGCTGGCAAGATAAAGCCGCTCGCGCCGCTTGGGCCGCTTGAGGATTCCACGATCGATGAGTGCGAGCATATCGTCGCCGCGCTGGGGCCGGAGCCCTATATCGCGGCCCTGGAACGCGGCGCAGATATTGTCCTTGGTGGACGGACCACCGACACGGCGGTGATTGCCTGCTATGCGCTGTGGAAGGGGGCACCAAAGGGGCCGTCCTGGCATGCGGCCAAGATCTCCGAATGTGGCGCACAATGTACCGTCGCGCCAACCAAGGGCTCCGGCGTGCTGATCTCGATCGACAATGATGGTTTCGAGGTCCAGCCGCTAAGCAACGACAATCGCTGCGACCCGCACAGCGTCTCTGCCCATATGCTGTATGAAAACAGCGATCCTTTCCGCCTGACCGAGCCGGGCGGTGTGCTGGACGTGATCGATGCCGTATACGAACAGGCCGATCCGCGCACTGTCCGTGTGACCGGTTCGCGCTGGGAAGAACAACCTTACACGATGAAACTGGAAGGCGTTAAGAAGATCGGCTATCAGACAACGATGCTCGTCGGGATACAGGATCCGGTCGTGCTCAGCCGTCTCGGAGAGTTCCACGAGAAGTTTCTGGCCGCGCTCAACTTCCGGATAATCAATGCCGTTGGGCTAGAGCCTCACGAATTCCATATCTCGCTGCGCTATTATGGCTGGAATGCGGTTTCCGGTGATGAGCCGCCCGAAGATGCACCGCCGCCGAGAGAAGTGGGTGTTCTTTTCGTAGCGACCGGTGAGACCCAGGACATGGCCAATCAGATAGCCAAGGCCTGCAATCCGTATTTCTTCCATTTCCCGATTGATATGGAACAAGAGCTTCCGAGCTACGGGTTTGCGTTCTCGCCTGCTGACGGTCCGCGAGGACCTGTCTTTGAATTTGTCCTCAATCATGTCGTCGAAGCCGACGAAGCTGGCGAACTTGTGCGCGAGCGGTGGGTTGAAATCCGGGAACTGGAGGCCAGCAATGCCTAAGCTCAAAGATGTCTGCCATCATATCCGGTCCAAGAATGCCGGGCCATTCTGGGTGACGTTCGATCTATTCTTCAAATCGCCGGATATGTTCGAGCAATACAAGGCTGATCCGGCGCTGGGGCCGCAGCTCTTCGCGAAGACTTTCGGGACCAATCCGGACCTTGTCCGATATTATCCCGTAGCCTCGCTTAGCATGGTCAAGATTTCCTATCCACGACCCAGCCCGCAGGGCGGCCTGATCGAGCGCGATATGCATAGCGGCCAGCAATATGTCCGCATTCTCGATGTCGAGCTGAGCCAGAAACCTGCCATGACCGGCTGAACTGGCCTAGAAGGCGCGACCTGTGTGCGCCCTACCAGAAATAAGAGGGAGACAGTATGAACGGTGCACAAGCCTTGGTGGCTACTCTGCGGGCGTGCGGCGTAGAGGTGTGCTTCGCCAATCCCGGAACGTCCGAGATGCAACTGGTCGCGGCAATTGATGGGCAGCACGACATGCGTGCTGTGCTCGGGCTGTTCGAAGGCGTCGTGACTGGTGCTGCGGATGGTTATGCCCGCATGGCTGACAAGCCTGCCATGACCCTTCTCCATCTCGGACCTGGTCTTGGCAACGGTCTGGCGAATTTGCACAATGCGCGCCGCGCCGCATCGCCAGTTATCAACCTGATCGGCGAGCATGCGACATACCACCAACATTTCGATGCGCCGCTGACGTCGGATACGGCTGGCGTCGCTCGGCCAATGTCGGACTGGGTGCGGGTATCACGTTCAGCGCGGGACTTGGCACAGGCTGGCGTCGAGGCTTTCCTCGCTGCGGGGACCTATCCGGGCAAGATCGCTTCGTTGATCGTGCCTGCCGATCATGCCTGGGGTGAAGGATCGAGCCCCGTAGATGCGCCTGAGCAGGCGCTGCCTCCTTCGAGCCCGCAAGCCGTGATCGACGAAGCGGCGGGCGCCCTGCGGGGTGTAGAGGGTGAGACCTGTCTTTATCTGGGCGGGCGGGCCTTGCGTGAAGGCGCGCTGGTTCAGGCCGGCCGCATCGCCGCCGCGACTGGGGCGAGACTGATCTGCGAAACGTTTCCGGCCCGTCTGCAAAGAGGGGTTGGGCGCGTTGCAGTGGAGAAGCTTCCCTATTTCGGTGAGCAGGCAGAGGAATATTTAAGCGGATTCCGCACGGTGATCCTGTGCGGCGCCGAGCCGCCCGTCTCCTTCTTCGCCTATCCGGGCAAGCCGAGTTGGCTGCTGCCGAACGGCGCCAGAGTGGTTCGCCTGGCTTCAGTACGCGAAAATGCAGGTGCTGCGCTGGAAGAACTTGCGGAAGCTCTTGGTGCTCCGGAAGAGCCAGTGCTTGTCCAGCAGCCACAAGGCTTTCCGGTCGAAACAGGCAAGCTCACTCCTAAAAGCATCGGGGTCGCATTGTCCGAGCTCATGCCCGAAGGCGCGATTGTCTCCGATGAAGCGGCAACATCGGGCCTACCGATCTACGGCAAGACTGCAGGCGCGCCGCCGCATGACTGGCTGACGCTGACCGGCGGTGCAATTGGCCAGGGCATGCCGCTCGCTGTCGGCGCGGCGGTTGCCTGTCCGGACCGCAAGGTGATTGCGCTGCAGGCTGACGGCTCGGGCATGTATACCAACCAGGCCCTTTGGACGATGGCGCGAGAGCGGCTCGATATTGTCACCATCATTCTCAACAATGGTTCCTACGCGATCCTCAATGTCGAGTTGATGCGGGTCGGGGTGGAGAACCCGGGACCAAAAGCCTTGTCGATGCTGGATCTCAAGAATCCGGAGATCAACTGGACGCAATTGTCGGAAGGCATGGGCGTACCTGGCATGCGCGTCTCAACGGCGGAAAGGTTTCGCGATGCGCTGAGTGAAGCGATCCAAACCAAAGGGCCATCTCTGATCGAGGCAATATTATAATGGGGCCGGTCGCCCCCGGGAGGACCTAATGGATCTGCTTGAACAAATTCGCGGCGTTGTCGGTGAAACTGGCCTGATCGTTGGAGAAGAAGTGGGCAAACGGCCTGCGGACTGGACGGGCAGAACCTCTTGCAAGGCCAGGGCGGTCGTTCGTCCGGGCACGACGCAAGAGTTGTCTGAGGTGATGAAACTCTGCCACGCCGCACGCCAGCCGGTTGTCCCGGCGGGTGGCCTGACCGGGCTGGTCCAGGGTGCACGGGCGAATGGCAATGAGGTACAGATATCCTTCGAACGCATGCGGAAGATTGAATCTGTCGACCCTGTGGGGCGGACGATGACGGTTCAGGCCGGTGTACCGCTTCAGGCCGTTCATGAGGCGGCGGCTGAGGAAGGGTTGATGTATGGCGTCGATCTTGGGGCACGCGGATCCTGCACGATTGGAGGGAACATTTCCACCAATGCCGGCGGCAACACGGTGATCCGCTATGGTATGACGCGCGAAAATGTTCTCGGTCTCGAAGCAGTGCTCGCCGATGGGACGATCGTCTCCTCGATGAATGCGCTGCTGAAGAACAATGCCGCCTATGACCTCAAGCAGCTGTTCATCGGCTCGGAGGGAACGCTTGGCCTTGTGACACGCGCGGTCCTGCGCCTTCAGCCGGCACCGACCAGCGAAGCGACAGCGATGCTTGCGCTGGACGGGTTCGAAAATCTCACCCGGCTCTTTACCCTGGTCGGTGGACGGTTCGCGGGCATGCTCAGCTCTTTCGAGGTGATGTGGAACAACTATTATCAGGTCATCGGCGTCCAGAGTGGCCGCCACAAGCCGCCGCTCGTTGCGGGCCACGATTTCTACATTGTCGTCGAGATCACGGGGAATGATCCGGAGGCTGACGAAGCCCTGTTCACAGAGGTGCTCGGCACCGCGATCGAAGCCGGCATCGCAGCTGATGCTGTGATCGCATCCTCGAAAGCCCAGCGCGATGCGATATGGGGTATTCGCGAGGATATCGAAGGGCTTGTGCACGCATTCATGCCAGGGGTGGCCTTCGATGTCAGTCTGCCCATCATAATGATGGATGACTATATCTCCGGTCTTGATGAACAGCTTCACCAGGCTTGCGGTGAAGACGCGCGCATGGCTGTTTTCGGCCATATCGGGGACAGCAATCTGCACGTCATGGTGTCCCCGCGCCCATGCAATTCGGAAACGATCCATCAGGCGAAGGAACTCGTCTACAAGCCCCTTGCGGCGCTTGGTGGATCGGTGTCGGCCGAGCATGGCATCGGGCTGGACAAGCTCGAATGGTTGCCGCTGTCACGGAATTCCGAAGAGATCGCGCTCATGCGTCAGATCAAGACGACCCTTGACCCGCATAATTTGCTCAATCCAGGCAAGGTTTTGCCCGAGGCCTGAGTGCCTTCTTGCTGTTTAGAGCGCCAGGCGAAAAAGTGGACTCCGGTTTTTCGCATGAGCCGGCGCGACCACAAAAAACATAGAGCATCGAGCGTTTCACATACAACGCCCGATGCTCTAGTTGCTGACAATGGTCTTGCGACCGTCGGCGACAACGCATTGGGCTGGCGGATCCCGGCCATCGAGCACATCCACAGCACATTGCGCCGCGATCATGTTGGTCCGCTTGAGCGCCTCATCCGTCGAGGCGCCTGCATGCGGTGCGGCGATCACGTTTGGCAGTTTGATGAGGGCTTCGGTCACCGGCTTGAGGGCCGGGTTGGTTTCGCTTTCATAGACATCCAGCCCAGCACCGAGGATCTGCTTGCTTTCAAGGGCTGCGAGCAGGTCGGCATCGCTGACCAGGCCGCCGCGGGCGGTATTGATCAGCACGGCAGACCGTTTCATCCGGGCGAAGACATCAGTATTGAAGAGATGGCGGGTTTCATCCGTGAGCGGAGCATGGACCGAGATATAGTCCGCCTGCTCGACGATACTGTCGAAATCGCTTTCGATAAGACCAAACTCGGCAATATCAGTTGCCGAGAGATTTGGAGTACAGACCAGGACCCTGGCCTCAAAACCCTGCAGCCGCTTTGCCAGGCTTCGCCCGATCCGACCGAGTCCAACAATGCCGACCGTCTTGCGATAAAGTTCCGTGCCGACAAGGATGTTCCAGCTGCCGTCATTCATTGCCTCCTGGGCTTCGCGGAAGCGCCGTCCGATAGAGATCATCATGCCGATGACCTGATCGGCCACGGAGGCATCATTGCCACCCGCCGCGATCGTCACAACCTTGCCGAGATCTTCTGCGGCCTCAGTGTCAACCTTCTCGAAGCCGACACCACGGCGGGAGACAATGGCGAGATCCGGCAGGCGCGTTTGCACCTCGCGGGTGATCCGGGCATGCCCGACAATCCAGCCGCCTGCGCCAGCAAGCAGGCCCTCGATCTGATCGGGCGAAAGCTGGGCCTCGGAGGTGCCTTCCGGCAGCTGGGCAATCTCCACCTCGCATCGGTTGGCTTTCAGGAAGGCGATCGCATCATCATCGAAGAATTTCTGGGTGACGACGACTTTCCGGGGGGGCGTGCTCATGCCGCTGATACTCCTTTACCTGCCAGCCACTTCCGTTGGCCGAGATATTCGTTTTCAAATGAAGCGATCTCGTCGCGCCGCTTCAGCGTGATACCGATCGCGTCGAGGCCATTCATCAGCATGAACTTCCGGCGTTCACCGATGTCGAAGCCGATGGTCTCGCCGGGGGTGATGATGGATTGTGAATCGAGATCGATCGTGATCTCTTTACCGGCGTTCGCATGGCGTGAGAGGCGTTCGACATCGGCCTCATCGGATTCGATGGCGAGGAGGCCATTGCGTGCGCAATTGTCAAAGAAGATCCCGCCAAAGGACTGGGCGACGACGGCGCGGATCCCGAGTTGAAGAAGTCCCCAGACCGCATGTTCGCGGCTGGAGCCGCAGCCGAAATTTTCGCCGGTCACCAGGAATTTCGCTTGTGTCCAGGGCGCCTGATTGAGAACGAAATCAGCCCTTGGCACACCGTCGGATGCGAACCGCAGGTGATGGAAGGCCCCGACATCCAATCCTTTCCTGTCGATCCCTTTCAGGAAGGTTTTCGGCATGATCACATCGGTGTCGATATTGGCCGCAGGCAGGGCCGCAATATGGGCTTTTTCGCAGACGAAAGGTTCGAAACGCATCAGTTGCTCCCCAGTGATCGGATATCGCTGAGCCGTCCGGCCACCGCAGCGGCCGCGACCATGGCTGGGCTCATGAGATGTGTACGGGCGCCCGCGCCCTGTCGGCCTTCGAAATTGCGGTTGGTACTGGAGGCGCACCGCTCACCGGGCGCCACGACATCGTCATTCATGGCAAGGCACATGGAACACCCCGACTGGCGCCACTCGAAACCGGCCTGGATGAAGATGCGGTCGAGACCTTCGGCTTCGGCCATACGCCGCACTTCGCTGGAACCTGGCACAATGATGGCGTGGACACCGGATGCGACCTTGCGCCCTTTCAGAATGGCAGCTGCCGCGCGCAGATCCTCGATCCGCGCATTTGTGCACGAGCCGATAAAGGCGTGATCAATGCGGATGGCGCGCAGATCCATGCCAGGCTCGAGGCCCATATAGTCGAGTGCCCGAATCGCGTCGCGCTTGCGGTCGGGATCCGTTTCGCGCTCCGGATCGGGAATACGGGCTGAGATCGGGGCGGCCTGGTCCGGGCTGGTTCCCCAACTGACCATGGGTTCAATGGCGCTGGCCTCGAGGGTGACGGTTTCGTCAAACCCTGCCTCTGGATCGGAGCGCAGATCTGTCCATGCGGTCAGGGCCGCAGCCAGGTCTTCGCCACTGGGCGCCCTTGGCTTACCCGAAATATAATCGAAGGTCTTCTGGTCGGGTGCGACCAGGGCGCCTCGCGCGCCGCATTCGACAGCCATGTTGCACATCGTCATGCGGCCTTCCATCGAGAGTCGGTCGATCGCTTGTCCGGCGAACTCCACGGCAAATCCGCTGGCGCCGGCCGCGCCGATCTTGCGAATGACCGACATGATCAGATCCTTCGCGGTAACCCCGACAGGCAGATCTCCCTCCACGCGGATCAGCATGTTCTTCAGGCGCCGGTAGACGAGTGTCTGAGTCGCCAGAAGATGCTCGATATCAGATGTGCCAATGCCGAAGCCCAGGGAGCCGAAGGCGCCATAAGTGGTTGTATGGCTGTCCCCTGCTGCTATCACCAGGCCCGGCAGGACGAGCCCGAGCTCCGGCATCACGACATGTTCGATGCCCTGCTGACGGTGAAACAGGTCAAAAAGCTCAATGTCGAAATCGCGGCAGTTGCGCGCGAAATACTCCGACTGGATATCCTGCTCGCCACCAATCAGGGTTATCCGGGCTGGCCGGGTCGAGTTGACATGATCGACAACTCCGAGCGCCGTTTCTGGGCGCCACGCTTTCCGCCCGGCCTCGCGCAGCCCCGTGAAAGCCTGCGGGCTGGTGTATTCATTGAGCACAGTGCGATCGACATAGAGCAGGATTTCCTGTCCGGCCTCGTCCAGGTTGCAGACAGTGTGAGCATCGACGAGTTTGTCATACAGGGTTTTCGGCGCGAGCATCAGCGATCCAGCTTTATCAGTTCACAGCCTTGAAACTAGCGGTATTTCGTGTGGTTTAGTGATGCAAATGACGCATCAATTCATGCGTCGGACGCAGACACCTCGAATGCCAGCTCCCGGGTTCGAGCCCAGAATGTCTCCGCTGCCGGGCTCTGGCGCGCCCTTGGACGGTAAATCCGGATATCCAGTGGAACGGTCCAGTCCGGGTCAGCCGCCGCTACGAGCTTGCCCTGTTCAAGATCTGGCCTGGTGAGGCTGCCTGGAAGCCATGCCACGCCCTTTCTGTCCTTCGCCATCTGCAGGAGCACGGCCGCGACCGGTGAGCGGAAGAACGGCTCGAAATGGCAGGGAAAAGGGGGTGCAGCGAGGAAGGCGGAGAGGATCTGGCCGATACCCGATCCCGAACCATAGGCGAGCAGAGGGATCGTAGCGCCTTTGATGATCTCGTGTGCGGGCTTTTTGCCAGAGGCGGCACTGACGGGCTGCACTGTGTCGTGTCCGATGGTCAGATAATCATGATACTGAGTCGAGAGCGGGGGCGGTGCAATGCCGTGATGGTAGCAGACGAGGAATTGTGCATCGCCGCGTCCGAAGGTTTTCAGACTGCCCGCGAGCCCGTCGGCGACAAGGCTGACCAGCTGCGTGGTTTCATAGGTTTCGTCCAGTGTGCGCAGCCAGGATGGCAGGAAGGCAATGGACAGTGCGTGGGTGGAACAGATGCGCAGGGATGTCTCTTCTGCTCTTGTCGCCTCGATTGCACGATGGCGGGCGGTATGAACCTGGCGAACGATTTCTTCCGCAATGGGTTTCAGGGTCTCTCCAGCAGCGGTCAGCCTGGTGTGGCGGGAATGGCGTTCAACCAGTGGACATCCAATCCACTCCTCCAGCATCTGGATGCGGCGGCTGAACGCCGATTGAGAGAGATTCCGGATCTCCGCAGCACGAGAGAAGTTCCGCGTCTCAGACAATTCGAGGAAGTCTTGGAGCCATGCAGTGTCCATGACCACATTATCTCGTCAGGATCAGTCGACTGCAAACACTGAATTGGAAGCGCTCAGAAACGGCTATGAGATCATCGTCAACCGACAGTGCCAAAGGCGCTGTCAGAGGAAGTGGCTCCGAATACAGCCCCGCAGGTGCGGGGGACACTCCGGCAACATCTTGGCAATGTTCTGCGGCCGCGGTTCAGCCCCGCAGGTGCGGGGGACACTATAGCACGCCGTCAATGACCGCTGTGTAGTGCGGTTCAGCCCCGCAGGTGCGGGGGACACGAGGGGAGGTGAGCCGAGAGGCTGGCTGTGCTCGGTTCAGCCCCGCAGGTGCGGGGGACACTCTGCGCGCGAAGCGGATTCCGTTGGAATATCCGGTTCAGCCCCGCAGGTGCGGGGGACACGAAAGCTGGGCGCTGAACGGCAAATCCCTGTCCGGTTCAGCCCCGCAGGTGCGGGGGACACGCATTGACACCGCTTCCGCGCGACAGGTCTGGCGGTTCAGCCCCGCAGGTGCGGGGGACACGCGGCAGCGAACCTCGCCGACGAAGACGTCGCCGGTTCAGCCCCGCAGGTGCGGGGGACACTTGCTCACCGACACTGTTCCGGCAGACGATGACGGTTCAGCCCCGCAGGTGCGGGGGACACGCGCGGCGCCACGCCGGTCACCCGTTTCTCAACGGTTCAGCCCCGCAGGTGCGGGGGACACCATGGCTGGGCGAGGCCCGGTGAGGCGGTCACCGGTTCAGCCCCGCAGGTGCGGGGGACACGTCGCCTCGACATAGTCGTCGAACTCCTCGCCCGGTTCAGCCCCGCAGGTGCGGGGGACACTGGCCTGAGCGCCACCGAACTGGGCGCGCTCGCGGTTCAGCCCCGCAGGTGCGGGGGACACGGGGAAGACACCTGGCCCACCAAGGGCGGGGCCGGTTCAGCCCCGCAGGTGCGGGGGACACTCCTGGCGCACCTTCTCGGCTTCCTGATATGTCGGTTCAGCCCCGCAGGTGCGGGGGACACGGTCAGGATTTCCTCAGCCTCTTCCCGGCTCACGGTTCAGCCCCGCAGGTGCGGGGGACACTCTTCCTGAAACCTATTGAAAGGATTCGCATTTTTGCAATGTCAAACAGCTACCAACCAAAATTGACTCATATGTACCTATCGTCAATCTCCATCCGTTCGCGTTTCAGAGGGGGCGAACCGGACCAAGTTAAGGCCATCAAAATCGACCGGCATGCGTCTGTTCGTTCCACAGGTGCGAAAGTCAAAGCCCTGATCGCTCGGTGTTTTCCACACCATCACGGCATCGCCGGTCTCGATACCAGCGAGCAGTTGCTCCCAGATCATCTCGCGCACGCGCGCACCATAATTGCCGACATAGACGCCTGCACGGACCTCCAGCAGCCAGACGGCCAGCCGCCCTCGCAATCTGGGTGGCGCATTATTGGTTGCGATGACCATCATCTGCCAGGCCCTTTTCGTCTTCGAAGGCAGGCCTTACCGCACCCTGTTCTTCGGGTTTCGGCAGATCGCCTGCCGCAAGAACGCTTTCGATGTCGGGGATGATCTTTGAGAGCAGGCCGCTTTGGCGAAACCTGTCACGGCACGCCATTCGCACCGCCCGTTCGGCAGGCAGGTCCAGTGTTCCCTTCAGGGCCTTGCCGGCAATCTTGAAAGCCTCTGGCACCACGGTGTCCATCTTGTAGAGGTCGGCAATATCGTAGACAAAACTTCGCGCCTTGCCCGTGTGCAGGAATCCGATGGCCGGGGCATATCCCGCGGCCAGAACAGCTGCCTCGCACAGGCCATGAATGCAGGCTGTTGCGGCGGAAAGGCAACGGTTTGCCGTATCGCTGGCATCCCAGTCAGAGCGGTCATACTGCCGCCGGGTCCATTTCACGCCGTTTTGTTGCGCCAAAATTTCGTACAGCTTGCGTACCCGCGCCCCCTCTATGCCGCGCAACTGGTCCACGCTTCGCCGCGATGGCGCGTCTTCCTTGAAACGGCGGGCATACATCTCGCGCACGATACGCAGGCGCGCTGCATCGTCGAGGGCGAGCCTTGCCTGCCAGAGGAGCTTGTCTGAGCGCGCGCCACCAGGCTGCCCGGCTGAATAAAGACGCACGCCGGCTTCGCCGACCCAGGTGACGAGCGTTCCAGCCCGCGCCGCAAGTGAAACCGCAGCATGGCTGATCCTGGCGCCCGGCTCCAGCATCAGGCAGGCGACGCCGCCGATGGGCAGATGGGTACGGTTCCCCTCACTATCGACGATCACGAATGCCCCGTCGATGACATCCAGGTTTGCCCGTTCGACGAAGACGATGGCGGCGCGCTCCTTCAGGGGGATTGGCTTGGGAGGGGGCAGGCCGGACATGGACATCGGGCGTCAGGCGCGCCTGATCAGCATGAGACCATTGCCGAACGCTTTTGCCCGCCCAAAACCGCCATAAAGGCGGCTGAGGAACGCCATCGGATTGGTGACCTCCAGGCGGCCCTCCAGATCGAGGACGCCGACGCGCATGCGGTGATCACGCTTGTTGGCGAATACGGCTTTGCGCGGGATATCGAGAACGTGGTAGTCTTGAACGAGGCGGATGTCTGGATCGCGTGGACGCAAAAGCGAGAACCCATTCCGGCTACCTTGCATATCAAGCCAGTCGATCGCAGCGGCTTCTGCGACGTCCATGCGTTTCCCGGCTCGTTCATCTTTGGGGACGCCGTGCAGCCGTTGCATGACGATATCGTGGCGCTTGCCCCGCTTGCCGCCCGGGATTGGCGTGTTGACAGTGGCATGAACCCTCAGCCTGAAATCGAGACGGTCTCCGGGGAAGAGGGCCGGGTCGAAAGGCTTGATTTCGGCGGCCTCGAACAAGGCGCTTTGTTTCGGCGGTGTGGCCGACAGCACATAGAACGCGCCCCGGTCCTCAGCCCGCCAGAGAAAGTCCCTTGGCGCATCGCTGCCATCACTGAACGCACTCCAAACGAGACGGTGGTGGGCGGAAGCCGCGTGACCGTGATTGGTGCCGGGCGATGGGTTGAGGAGCGGAGCGACCGATTTGATGGAAGGGTCTCGCGACAGCGTCAGGCGGGAAAGATAATGGGTCATGCTGGCGCCTCATCCACTGTGGCGAGTGGAAGGATGATCGCGGAGTCCAGCTTTCGGGTTTCAACGGCGCGCCGGTGGAAGGACCATGTGCTGCGCGCGCCCGGCTCGTCATAAGCGTGGGAGGTGGAGATAATGCGGCTGCCAGCCAGGGCTGGACCAAGTGGGTCGCAGGTGATCCGCTCGATCCGTCCTTCGCCGAACCAAGGCGGGCAACGCAGATGCGCGAAAGCGGCCCAGGGCATATCGGTTTCGATGACTTTCGGATCCATCGGCGCAGAGAGCGGGCATGATTTGCGTCCGAGAAAGGGCGCGAAGACCGGACGTTTCAACGCTGCGGCAAGGCCTTCGGTATCGCCGCCCCAGGCCGCTATGGCAAAGGCGCAGTCGGTAAGGTAGTCGCGCTGGGTGATCTCTGTATGGATGGCGTCGTTCACGCGGCCTCGCAATATTGCGTCCCGCCGGGTTCGAGGAGTCCTGACCTTCCGGTGCACCGTCTGTGCTGTGTTATAGTCGCGGATGACACGCTGGCGGGATCGCAAGGGTTCGATGCGGGCACAAGCGAATCTCCAAGCTGAAAGGGCGGCCTGACGGTCCTTGTCGTCTCGCGGAATGCCGAGGGCTGCAGCACAAATGCCGAGCAGGCCAGAGCGCGAAGGTTCCATCTGCGTTCCGCGCCGCGTATAGCCCGCCGGTCCCCCGAAAGCGCCGAACGCACCATAAAGGCTGAAGGCAACCGTCTCAGCCATGAACCCGTTCCGCGATCCAGCGCTTCAGGCCGTCCAGTGATCCTTCTTCCTTGGGCAAGGAAACACGATAGTCCGAATCAGCGGATGGGCCATAGATGCCTTCCATCCGGGTCAGCGTTTCGTTGAGGGCCGTTTCGGATGCCGCGAGCAGGTCTTGTCCCTGCACGGGTTTGAGGAAAGCACCGGTCAGGTCCATAGGCTGCTGCTTGCCATGGCGGGCCAGAATGACGCCGGCACGGGGCGCGTGCGCGAAACTCGCCCGTTTCCCCGATGGTGACGCAGTTGCAAACCCCTCCGCAACGGCGGCGATGGCGCGCGCTGCCAGCTCGCGTTGAGCCTCACCGCCGAGATTCTTGAGCAGCAAGTCTTCATCGATTGTGACATGCAGATAGTAGACCCCCGACCCGAACCCCGCCTCGCCGACGAAGCCTGCGCCTGTCTGCTCGCGCGTGTTGAGATCGTCGACAGCGGTGTAGTAATCGTCCTCCACGTCGGCTTTGTGCGTGGTAATGGGATGGGAGACGTGCACAGCGGCTTCACGGTTGAAGCCTGGCTGGTCAGCCAGCATCCGGCCAAACATCCCGATATCAACGGCGGTATCCGCTGTGGTGAGGATCTTCTGGGCGAGGTCCTTCTTGGCGTCTTCTTCGCCTGCAGTCAGGCGCCGGGCAGCGTCAAGCGCGGCGTCGTATTCCTGCGGTGAGATGAAAGCGAGCTGGGCGGTCAACACGTCAGGCTTCTCCGCCGATGCGCCTTTTTCATCATCCTTTGCCGAGAGCTTGCCGAACACGCCCGCAACAGCGATCGCCGCCTCCCGGGCCTTGTCTTCAGGCACGCCCTCCTCAAGCAATGCCTTGCGGATGCCATTGGACGCCCTGCGCGTGCGATCCCCCAGGTTTCCAGTGAGCGCGGTCTGCATGACATCCGACATCCGCACCGCGCGCTTGATCGACTGACTCGACAGGCGCAGGCGCGGAACGCCGCCAAAAAAGGCTGTTTTCGGTCGGCCCTGGTCATCGCGGTTCGGGTTGGAGGGCGGGTAGACAGTCAGATAGTCGAACTGGAAAAAGCTCATGCCGGGGTCTCCTCGGAAGCGGTGTTTGAGAGGTGGGGCGGCTGGGTGTCGCCATAATATTGCAGGCACCAGCGCGCCTTCACGTCGTCACCCCAAAAGAAGAGATCACTGGCGAGCCGGCCCGGATCGCACCGGAACTCGATCTGGGCGAGGGTGCGGCGGAGCGGCGTCATCAGCTCGCCTACATTGGCGCGGACAAGTTTCTGAAAGCGCATGGGCGATACCTTGGGAGGATCGCCTTTGCCCATGAGAAATGCGGCAAAGCTCTTTTCAGGGCCGTCGGCTTCAATGCATTCAACTTGGCCAAGCAGGCCCGCGATCAGCCCCACGCGGGAGTCCGGTTCGTCGCCGCGCAAATATGCCGCTTTGGCGAGTTCACGATGCAGGAGAATAGTTTGCTCCAGCCTGTAGGCTTCCATGGGTGACCGGAGCCTTCTGCAGGCGGCACGAAATTGGCGCGCGCCGCCATGACCAGCCGGGTTCTTGAGGCTACAACACTGCTTCCACCAGTCTGACGCGATCTTCGCGACGTTGATTTTTGTCGCCTCCCCCATCATGCGACCTCCTTGCTCTTGGTGATTTGTTCTTTCGCGACGCCGAGCGTGTCGGTCAGCATTTTCTTGCTCCAGAGCTGTTTGCGCAGGCTTTCGCGCGCCCGGGCCACAGCCTCAGCTGAGCCGGGGGGGATTTTCTTCGCATCGGCACGCTGGGACGGGTGAGAGATGTCGCGCAAGGCAAGCCCCGGCAGAACCGCAGCATCGAATCGCCGAAGGGCAGCGCGTTCGATCGTGCGGAACCATTCCGCCTTCAGCTGAGCCAGT
The DNA here is from genome assembly GCA_022760335.1 of Hyphomonadaceae bacterium. GTDB lineage: Bacteria > Pseudomonadota > Alphaproteobacteria > Caulobacterales > Hyphomonadaceae > UBA5336. Next base: position 53,422 of record JALEGE010000024.1, on the reverse strand, counting down.
TGATCAGCATCGCCGCCGCGTGCGAGATGCAACAGCGCCTCCTCGAACGCGCTTTGGGTGTCATGGAAGAACGCCTCGCGCTCTGGCGCGATGGCGGCGGCGTCACCTGCCTCGAGGTTCAGTGCGACACCGAGCTGTTTGACGAGGAAGGATGCGGCGAGGCTGGCGGCATCCACCATTTGCCGGGCCGTGTCTTCCGCATCAGGAGACATGCCAAGCTGCAGCGGGATTTCGCTCCACTGAAAGTCCACGGGCGTCATGTTTTTCATCGACCAGCCAGCCACCAGAAGGCGGTTTTGGGCGTCGTCTCGGTCGAGCTTTGCTTCGGCCTCCTGGACGCATCGTGCGACCTCGCCGCCTTCACCGGGAGGGCGCCTGAGGCTGAGGCCGAGCCAGTCGCGATAGCTGAGCGTTCCGGGCTTGGGGTGGATCGGGAGTAGCGGAGGATCGTGCGGTTTGCCCTTCTCGTTCGCATAATAGGGGCTCAGTGGATGGATAAAGTGGGAATAGTTCGTCCCCCAGGGGACTTGCGCCCAGCCTGTCACGAGGCCTTCAGTCGCGCGCAGCCGAATGCGTCGCGGCATGCCGAAGAAGACTTCAGGTGATATTCGCTTCTCACTGTTCGGGGGGGAGGTGACCTCTCCAGTGCCCTTCTCTGAGGTGCGCGTTGGTCGGCACCAGGGCAGGGCGGCCTTTATGGACGCCTCGTCCTGGCAGGACGTGCCAATGGGGACATTGGTCCAGACAATATCCCAGAGCGTTGGGGCGTCATTGGGGATAACCAGCGTGGTGAGGGGCCCGCCACCGCGCAGGCTGGTGCGATTGCCTGCGCCGCCGGAGGGGGCACTGTTCTGCAGTGTATAAAGGGCGATGGCAGCGGTCGGCAGGTCGAAACCTTCATGGCGCCCCCGATGCACCATGAGATCGGCGTTCTTCTTGCTGGTATTCTCGCCAGCGGCATCGATCAGCAGGGCTTCAGCGGGGTTGGCGGAGCCCTCAATGTCGTCCAGGTCCTGCATGAAGCGATAAGGACCATCGCCCAGCAGGTTGAAGAAGGGCGTAAGCGGAGCCAGGTGCTTCGCCAGCGACGAAGGGTCTATCTCCGCTCCAATCTCGTACCATTCGTGTTCCTCCTGAGGCGCTACGGCGAGGCTCACCAGACCGATAAGAAGCTCCAGCGTGTTCAGGTTGAAATCCGGCCGCGGCCAGTCCGGAAACAGGACGTCCGGATCGGCAATTTCATGAGGCGCGATCACCCGCTTGCCCTGCCGTGTGCGTACGGGGATCCACGGGTCTGAAATCAGGTTGAGGTTCATGAGAGTGTTAGTTGCAAAATAAATTCAATGCCGCGCGAGGCGGCGCGAAATTTTGTTTGCGGCTGTTGATGGGCTAGACTATATCCAGCCCATCAAACAGCCTAGGCGCTTAAGGTCATAACTGGATCTGCCTCCGTTTGTTTGAGTACAAGTTGACCCGGCGCCGAGGTATGATTTCTAAGCTCATCTCGGTGCCGGGTTTTTTTGTTTACGCCTGAGGTCAGGCTTTGTCAACCCTCTTGAACTCCCAGACATACCTTAGCCCCGCGTTGCGGGGGACTACACAGCCACTGTCGAAGCGACTCCCAGACATACTGGGTCAGCCCGATAACGGGACCACATTTAAACCAGCCTCCGGCGAATAATGCAAGCCCGGCAGCCCTTCCAGGCTGCCATCGTCATTCACCCGCGCCACGAGGCCTTCGGCGCGCTGCCAGTCTTTCCAGTCTGCCACCAGCGGTTCGGCTTCGCCCGGGATCGTACCGCGCTGGTCCGCACCGATGTTCCGGTTAAACAGGGTCTCGCGAAGCTGGATCGTGCTCAGCGCCTCATCGCGGCGGCCTGCGCGGCCCGACCACCAGACCGGCCCATCGGCCTCCATCCGGTAAAGCTTCAGAGGTATCTGGGGTTCGCCCAGCCGCGTGCCGACAGCCGGGTCATCCTGGCTGAGGCCATTGCTGACCGAGGAAAAGCCTCTCGACAGCTCGATCACGTTCATGTTCGCAGAGCTGCGTTCACCGAACCGTTGGCCTTCGGCTTCCTGTTCGGCCGCGCAAAGCCGTTCAGGCATTTCGGCAATGTCGCCTTCCTCTCCATAGACAGCCTCCATCAGCGATCGCAACCGTTCCGGCGTCCTGATCTCGCCTTCACGAAACAGCATGTTTGCCGTGCGCCACTGGTGATCGGCTGGATAGACCCAGGCGCCCTTTCCAAGCGTGGGTTCAAGCCAGTTCGAGGTGACCATGCCAGGATCAGGTGACAGGATGTGGAGAACCGACTTGGCTGTCGCGCGCTCATCGGCCGGGCGTCTGTCCATGTGCCGCCAAAGCCGGCCTGCGCGCTGGATCAGACTGTCCATGGGGGCCAGATCGCTGACCATCACGTCGGCATCGAGGTCAAGCGAGCTTTCGATGACCTGCGTTGCGACCAGAACGCGCCCAGGGCGTGGCGCGCGGTCCTTGCCATAAAGCCGCAGCATATCGGCCTCCCGCTTGGCCCTGTCATACAGGGTGAAGCGGGCATGGAGGAGGTCGGCCTCGATACCCCGTGCCCGGAGCGCCAGGGTCGCATCGACCGCCTCGTCCACCGCGTTTCGCACCCAGATGCAGGCCGCACCCTTGCTGGCCGCATCAGCAAGCAAGTTCAGTGCGGCTTCCCGATCGGCAAGCCGTCGAACCTTGACCGATCGACACGTAGCCGAGACTGGCGTCACGGATGTCTGGGAAACACCGTGCTTCGATACGAGGCTGAGCGCTGGCCAACTCGCATCATCCAGGTCCTTAACGGCCGCGTCCGCCCCACGCGCAAAGCTCGCGGCATATCTCTTGCGCAGGGCTAGCGGCAGGGTCGCCGTCATGACTATCGCGGAACCGCCGAACGCCGCCTGCGCTTCAAGCAGCGCTTCCGCCTCCCGCGCCATATAAGGACCAAAGGCAGCTTCATCGACAATGATGATCCGTTCAGAGAGCGCGGCCAGTCGCATCGCCTGGAAACGTGTCGGAAGGACGCCCATAAGAGCCTGGTCCACCGTCCCCACGCCAATTTCGGCGAAAAGCGCCCGGCGGCGGTCAGCCGCCAGCCATTCTGCGCACGAGGCTTCGGGAGATCCGCTCACCCGGGCACCTTTCAGTTCTGCAAATCTGTCGTTCAGCCAGGCCCTGCCATGAGCAAGGGAGAGCGATGGCGTGCCATCGAACAGCGATCGGACCTGACCTTCCATCCTGGCGAACATGCTATCGGCCGTTGCAGTTGTCGGCAGGGCGAAGAACAGCCCCTTTCCTTTGCCCGCCTGCATCATGCGATGGGCGAGCATCAACGCCGCCTCCGTCTTGCCCGACCCGGTCGCATCCTCAATCAGGGCGAGGACGGGGCCATCAGGCAACTCGGCCGCCTCCACGGCGGCCTGCATGGGCCGAAGTTCGTGCCCACCGACCAGCGTGCTCCCGCTAAGAGACGCCGATGGCGATGCGCCTGCCAGGCCGGATTCCCTTGCTGCGATGCGGGCGCGCTCACGGGCGATGTTCCAGTACGTATCAAGCGCAATGGGCTCGGTCTGAAAGGGAAACCAAGTGGTATTTGAGGCGAGCCAGTCCGCGCGTGAGGTCAGTCCGTTCACAAGCCAGGACAGCGTTTTCGCCTGTGCCAGCTCCAGCCTGGACAAGTCCATGCCACCGAACAGCGGTATGGCCAGCTCAAGGAACCCCTTCGAATCGGCAAGCGCATCTTCGCCGATATACTTCAGCTGGGCGGAGTGTTCTCCCCCACTGGAAACGCGCCCGTGGTGCCAGGCCACGGCTTTGTAGAATTGCTTGCGAACGCTCCGATGTCGGCGGCCGAGCGTTCCGGAGTCTTTGGGGTGCTGATTGAAGGCCTCCGCAAAGAGGGCGTCATGTTCATCAAAAAGCACATCGCTGAGTTCCCAATGGCGCGCCCATGATGGCGGTCGTGCCCCATCGCGTATTTGTGACCGAAACGCATTCGAGAATTTACCAAGGTCGTGCACGGCGATGAGAAGGCCGAGCGCATTGCAGACCTCGTCCCCCAGATCCCGAACCTGGCGTGGGAAGCCAAGCTCCAGTGCGCAGGCGCCGACATCCAGCATGTGCAGCGCCGCTGGATGAAACATCTCGTCGCTATTGGATTTTCCAGGCCAGTTGAACACGGATAATCCCCGGGGCGTGATGGATCAGCGGTGACTCAAGCCAACCGGAATTCCGTTGCTGAAGGAATTCTTGCAGAGCAAACACCAAAGGTGAGACCTTATCAATTCCATAGCAACAACGACCAGTTCTGGGGCGCACTACAAGCAGGTGGGTGAAGTTCAAAATCGAAGGCGCTGTCAGGAGAGGCGCCCTTCAACGCGCGCCATAGACCACGAAGGCGAAAACGCCGTGCCAGGTATTGGCTCTGTGCTGGCCGCCGGGCGTCAGACCATCACCCCGGGCATAGTCAGCGCCGACACGTCCAGCGCGCGCGGCATATTCATACTCCGCTTCGGGGTCGGGCAGGCTGCGCCGACCCAGATCGCATAGGCCTCTGCGTTTTCCAGCGAGACATGAGCGACGGAGCATGTTCTTCTGCCCTCTTTGAAACGATCCTTATACGTCCTGTATCGTTGGCACATGAAAATACCGCTGACTGTTGTACTGGCAACAGTGAACATAAAATTGTCAATGTTCAATTTCCCAATCATCGTGGTGCGAAAAGGGCTTTCCAATATGAAGCGGTGACGATTTCTTGAGTGACCTCAACAAGACTTGCAACCGATGCACACACCTCCGGAAATCCCGCTCGATCAACGAGCCTTGTCGGACAAGACCGTGCTTGTGGCCGATCCCACAGAAGTACGCCGGCAGGTTCTTGTATCGGGACTTGATGCCGTACGCGCGGTTTTTGTCATCGATCGACTGGAACCCGGTATCATCATCAACCAGGCGCAAAAAAGTGCCGCAGACCTTGTCATTCTCGGTGCTGACAGACCTGCTGACGATTTTGCCAGGGCTTTCGAAACCATTGTCAATGCACTGACACTGCCTGTCGTGATCTTCGTCGACAGTGCATCCTCCACTGCGGTCGGCCAGTATGTACGTAAAGGTGCCAGCGCCTTTGTCGTTGCCGGCCTGGCTCCCGACAGAATTGCATTGATCTGTGAGGCAGCGCTTGAGCGGTACCGGATCTTGTCCGCCCTGCAGAAGGAAGTCATCGAGTCGAAAAATGCACTGTCCGCGCGCAAGACCATAGAACGTGCAAAGGGCTTGCTCATGGAACAGCAAGGTCTGAGGGAAGCAGATGCCTATGAGACTATGCGACGGCTGGCCATGACGCAGGGGCGAACCGTGCTCGACATTGCCAAGACGGTCATTGGCCTCGCCGGAACTGCCAGATCATATCGGGATCAGAACTGAGACATGCTTGTCGGCATTCGCGACTGCGAGAATTCTGACCCTGCATTATGTTGCGACGCACAAAACTTAGGCTGAAGCAGTAAAAGCAGTTCATCTGTAACAGCCGCCTTATTTACGCATGCGTTACATTCGTCTCGATTGGCAGCGTTCAACGGCGAACCATAAACCGGGCTCATTGAGGGGCCACAGGACGCTTAAACGCTAAGCGTGCCGGTTTGAGATCAAATCTTGTTCAATCAACGACTGTACGGCTCGTATGTCGCCACAATGACAGCCTGCTCAGGGCTGCATTGCGGCTGAACTTATGACGCTTCCCACAGTCGGAATCCTGCAAAATCCGGGGAAATTCAATGCGAAGTTCATTCAAGTGTATCCTGCTCTGCGGTATCGCCGCAGCTGCCTTTGCCAGTCCGGTACACGCACAACAGGCTCCTGCGGATGAAGAATCCGTACAGGAGACCATTGTCGTCACCGGCGGTCGCGGTCAGCCGCGCACAGTCTCTGATAGTCCGGTACCAATCGACGTCTTCAACGAAGAGGCGATTGATGCTGTTTCATTCATCGATACCAATGATGTCCTGAAGACGCTCGTGCCGTCCTATACGCTGGCCCGCCAGCCTATATCGGATGGCGGTACCTTCATCCGTCCAGCCTCGCTGCGCGGCCTGCCGACCGACAAGACTCTTGTGCTTGTCAACTCCAAGCGGCGCCATCGTGCGGCTCTGGTGTCGATTGGCGGATCCGGCACGCAGGGTCCTGACCTTGCGACCATCCCGTCCACGGCGCTCAAATCCGTTGAAGTTCTGCGCGATGGTGCAGCTGCTCAGTATGGCTCCGACGCCATTGCCGGTGTCATCAATTTCATCCTGAAGGACAATGCCGAAGGCGTTACGCTAACGGCTCAAACTGGCCAGTACTATGAAGGCGACGGCACGGAGTACATCGTGGCCGGCAATATCGGCCTGCCAATTGGTGAGGACGGCTTCCTCAGTATTTCGGCCGAATACTCCGATGCCGAGGCGACGAGCCGGTCAGAGCCCTATTGCGAACTCTGGGCCTGTACCGATCCGAATAACCCGGCCTTTCCAGGTCCGATCAACACCATGGTGGCCGGCTATGACATCGACACCTATACGGCCGGCCTGCCGGACGCGAATATCGGTTTCGGCGACGTCGTCCAGCCTTGGGGGCAGCCGGAATCCAGCGGCTTCCGGCTGTTCTACAATGCCGGCTATGATCTGGGCTTTGCTGAACTCTACAGCTTCGGAAACTATTCGACATCGGAAGCCGATGGCAGCTTCTTCTACCGTTTTCCCGGAAATGGCACGATTGAGAATCTCCGCCTCGAGGATGGTTCGCTATGGTCGCCGCTATTCTTCTTTCCAGGCGGTTTCACGCCGCGCTTTTTCGGTGAGGTGACGGACTACTCCCTGCTTGGCGGGATCAAGGGGGAGACCGAAGGTGGCTTCACCTGGGATTTATCCGGCCGCTTCGGCTCGAATGAGATCTCCTACACGCTGAAGAATACGGTAAACCCGTCTCTCGGCAACATGTCGCCAACGAGCTTCAATCCCGGCGATCTGATCAACGAGGAACTCCAGTTCCAGGCGGATTTCGGCCAGTCCTTTGAAGTAGGGTTTTCCAGCCCGCTGCTTTTCGCGTTCGGTCTCAGTTATATGGATGAATCCTACGAACTGGTTGGTGGGGATATGGCCTCCTATGCGGCAGGCCCTTATGCCGGTGTGGATCCCTGGGATTTCTGTACCGATACCTACTTGCCGACAGCTGCCGGTGCCGGGATCGCTGACCTGGACTGTGCCAACTACACCGAGAACGATTCGGACGGAGATGGCATTGAAGACGACGGCATCCCCGGGCTTGAGCCGGTTTACCGGGTGGTCGGGGTCGGCTCGAATGGTTTCCCGGGTTACTCGCCGGAATTTTCGGGCGAATACACCCGTGATTCCTATGCCGCCTATATCGATGTCAGCGCGGATGTGACGGATGCCCTCTTCCTGCAGGGCGCGGTGCGGTTTGAGGATTATTCGGACTTCGATTCCGAAGTGGTCTGGAAGGTCGCTGGCCGGTATGAGTTCACGCCGAACTTCGCGGTTCGCGGGTCAGTTGGTACCGGGTTCCGGGCTCCGACGCCCGGACAGCAGGGTACGACCAATGTCTCGACCCGCCTGCCGAACGGCTTCCCGGTCGCGACCGGCCTCTTCCCGGCCGGCGGCCCGGTTGCCCAGGCCCTCGGTGCGACGCCGCTGGAGCCTGAAAAGTCGACCAACTACACACTTGGCTTAACGACCAACTGGGATGCCTTCACGTTGACGGTGGACGCCTACCAGATCGACCTCGAAGACCGTGTGAACGCCATCTCGACCCAGGACGTCTCCTCTGATCCAACCACTGGAGTGGCGTATGACAACTATGTCGCTTTGGTCGATGCCGGTGTTGTCGGCGCGGAATCGATCGGCGGTGTATTCTACTTCACCAATGCCTTCGACACGACAACGCAAGGTGTTGATGTTGTGGGAACCTACTCGACCTCATTCTATGACGGCTCGAACACCAGCTTCGTCGGGTCGCTGAACTATAACCAAACCGAGTTCGACGGCGATGTGACGGATCTCTTCAATGCCGAAAGCCGCTATGATTTCGAGAATTATGATCCGAAGTGGCGTAGCGCAATCACGGCGACACATGAGTTCGGATCATTCACCGTTCTCGGGCGCGCCAATTATTATGGCAGCCACGAGAATTCCGACAGCGGCGGTGCGGATGGCAACATCCAGGAGTACGATCCGGTCGTAATGATCGACCTTGAAGGTAGCTGGCAGGCGACGGACCTGGTCAAGCTGTCTCTGGGAGCGCGTAACGTCTTTGACGAATATCCCGATGAGGCCGACAAATCGATCGGCGATGCCTGCTGTGGCCGGGTCTATGAATCGGGGCTGATCGTCGATTGGCAGGGTGGCTTCTACTATGCCCGCGTCAGCGCCGAATTCTAAAGTGTGGCATGTGCTGCTAAAAGTAGCGCAAGATTCTCTGCCATAGTACTAAAAAACAGGGGAACGGCCTTAGCTGTTCCCCTGTTTCCATTTCTGGGATTTGGCTTGGCCGAACATGGCGGCACGGCTCAGCTGGAGCCGGTTGTGTTTAGCTTGCTACATCACAGCCCTCATCCTGAGCGAAGTCGAAGGACGAGGGCCGGTTTTCCTTGTTGGATCCCCACTTCGACCTGGCGCCCTTCGCGATGGATCGCGCTCAGGGCTGAGTCTTTGTTTTGATCCCGTATCGGGCTTCGCCCTCACATGGATCGCGCTCAGGGCTGCAGCAGCTCTACAGCCATGAGCGCGTCTCATCTGAGCGAAGCGATACGGAGACAAACAGGAAAGCGCGCCCCATGCCTCTCCCGCGATCTTTTCAATCATTGGAGATGCATCGAGCGCTGCGCACCAGGTTCAAGTCACTACAAGCGCCGCCCTCACAGAGTGTCGCGGGCACCTCGCCGCCTGACGAGTTTGGCAATATTTGCTGCTAGAGGCGGGGTCGATATTCAACTTCCACCGGCATCCGGAGCTGTCTTCCGGATGCCGGGGCAGCCGATCTATGCACCGATCACCGCGGGCAAGGCGCGGCAGAATCGTTCAACATCCTCCAGTTTGCCCATGGAGACGCGGCTCCAGGACGTGTAATCCATATATTGTCCGCGGATGGCGATTTGCTTTTCGAGCAGGGCCGCCTGCACATCATTGGCGGGTTTGCCGCTCTGGAAATACACGAAGTTTGTCTGCGAGGGCAGATAGGTCAGCCCAAGCGTATCCAGGGTTGTTGTCACCATCTCTCTTGCCTCGACAATCTTGCGCCGCGACATGTGCAGGAATGCCTCGTCGTCATAGCAGCCTATCGCTGCGGCAAAGGAGGTCGATGGGGTCCAGGACATGGCCGTCGCGCGGATCTTCTCAGCTGTCTCGGCCGATGAGATTGTATAGCCAACGCGAATGCCGGCCATGCCGTAGATCTTCGAGAAGGTGCGGGTGATAATGACGTCCTTGCCTTCCTTCACCAATGGAATGCAAGTGGTTCCGGCCGGATCGTCGGCCAGTTCGATATAAGCCTCGTCGACCACGACGGTTGTCTTTTCCGACATCCGCGCCACGGCGGGACGGATGGTCTCTCCGGGCAGAACGAGCGCTGTCGGATTGTTGGGATTGCACAATTGCACCATCCCGGTTTCAGCCGTGACAGCGGCCTCGATAGCAGGCAGGTCGATCCCCATATCTGGCGTCAGTGCGACGCGCTGGATGTTGGCAAGGCCCAGATTGGCGGCGTAAAGTGCGGTCGTGTCCCAGAACAGCCGTGGGGCCACAATCGGTCCGTTCGGCCCATACATCAGCGCCAGTGCGCTCAGCGCCTCTCCGGACCCCGTCGTAACCACAATCTGCTCGGGCTCCAGCCCATGGCGCTCAGCGATCAGCGACGCCAAGGTCTCCATGGCTTCAAAGGAGGTATAATAGGCCCCCTTTTCCGCCGCCTTGCTGAGCATGCTCAGAGCCGAAGGTGCCGGACCATACGGATTTTCGTTGCGCGCCAGCATGGCGAGACCTGCGGGCGGGCCGAATATGTCCGGCTCTGCCGCGCCAGGCGGAAAGGCGGCCTCTGTTGCCGTGGAAAGTGAAGTCGCGCCGGTCGATGCACAGCCGGCGAGCCCGAGACCTGCAAGCCCGGTCCCGAAGAGCCTGCGTCTGGAAATGTCATATGCCACTTTCAATTCCTCCTTGCGATTGGATTGCTGTTGCGTGCGGGAGCGCAGGCGAGTCGTTGTTTCGTTCAGGTGCGAATGCATTGAAGAGCATGAGACTGGATGTGACGAGCAAATAAATGCCGAACACACGGCGCAGACGGCCGGGGTCCAGACTGTGGGCCACGGCAACACCGAGCGGGGCCGTTAGCACACTCATGCCGGCAATGCCTGCCAGCGCGATCAGGTTCACATAGCCGACCGAGCCATAAGGCAATCCCTCCTCGCCAAGTCCGATCAGGACCGAGCCGATCGCGCCGGGAATGGCGATCAAGGTCCCGAAACCGGCCGCTGTCGCGATGGCGCGGTGAATGGGCTGGCCACTGAGTGTCATGATCAGGACGGCTGGCGTTCCACCGCCAATCCCGAGCAAGGCGCAAAAGCCGCCCAGGAAACTGCCCAGCCCGCCCCGAAGCACACCGGTTGGCATGGTCGGTGTCAACGGTGCCCTGCGCGAGAGGACCGGAAACAGGAAATGCCAGGCCATGACAAAAACGCCAATGCCGAAGAGCAGGCTCAGCCCGCGCCCGTCCATGAAACGGGCCAACGCCATACCGATGGCCACACCGATCACCACATAGGGCGCCCAGCTCTTGAGGATCTCGAAATCGACCGCGCCCCGCTTGGCGTGCGAATGCACCGATCTGATCGAGGTGAAAATAATGGTCGCCAGCGAGGTGCCAATGGCCATGTGCATGGTCTTGTCTACCGCGTCGGCATCAGTGTCGGCGGCCAGCAATGAAAATACAGCAGCAAGTGTCGGCACCACGACAAAACCGCCGCCAATCCCGAACAGACCGGCGACAAAACCTGCCAACGCGCCTGCGACCAGCATGGTCAGGACGAAAGGCAAAATCTCAATCAGCATCGCCAGCCTCCGAATCGATATCTTCTGCCGCTTCGGCAACGGCTAGTTCAGCCGCATATGCCTGGACCTCGCCAAGCACACGCAACAAATTACCGCCCCATATCAGCTCAATTTCATCACTACTGTAGCCTTCTGAAAGAAGGCGCTCTGTAAGCATCGGGAATGCCGCAATATCGCGCATACCGACGACGCCACCGCCGCCATCCCAGTCAGCCCCCACGCCGACATGCTCCGGTCCGATCAGGTCCAGGACATGTAAGAAGTGGTCCATATAGTCCTCGAAATCAGCCATATCGGCGGGAAACCGGGCATCTATCTCGCGGCGTTTTTCCAACAGAGCAGTATACTCTTCCTCCGTCATGGAGGAGATATTGGCGAAGGACTGAAAAAGCTCGCGATAGGCCTCCTGACGTGCAGGCTCCTGCTGCAGGGCCTTCAGATAGGCACCGAGCGCATTCATCTGGATCACGCCGCCAGCCTCCGCCAGCTGTATGAGACGCGCATCATCGATATTGCGCGGATGATCGAATACCGCCTTGGCGCCTGAATGAGACAATATGATCGGTGCGCCAGACAGCTCGATCATGTCATCGAACGTCGCATCGCTCGCATGGCTGGCATCCAGAATGATTCCCATCCGGTTGGCCTTTCGCACAAGCTCCTCGCCAAGCGGAGACAGGCCGTCCCAGGTTGCGCCTTTTATGTCGGTCGCGCTGTCAGCGAACTGATTGTTGGCAAAATGCACAGGTCCCAGCATGCGAACGCCAAGCGCATAAAACGTATCGAGAAGCGAGAGATCCTCGCCGAGGGGATAGGAGTTCTCGATACTCTGAAAGACAATCCGTTTGCCCGCCTCTTCAATGCGCTCGGCATCTTGTGGGCTCAACGCCAATTCGAAATGCTCCGGATACGCTGCCAGCATACGCTGTATGGCGACAGCTCGCATCAGCGCGGCATTGCGCGCGGCCTTATAGCCGGTCTCGCTCAGCGGGCCTTGCGGTGTGTAGATCACCCAGAAGCCGCCATCCAGGCCGCCCTCTATCATGCGAGGCAGATCTACTTGGGAGTAATCGCGCAGGGGATCATGGCGCTCAGTGATATCGAAACCGGGCAACTCCAGAAGCATCGGAGTGTCGAGATGGCTGTCCAGTGTGATCGCCGCATCGTGTGCAGACCAGACCACATCGGAAACCGCCCGGTCAGGCGCTTCCGGTGCGGTTTCGTCAGCCTTTATGGCTGCATCCTGCACGGGTGGTGCAGCCAGGTTTCCTTGCGTTGATACAGGACTGGCGGCGCATGCCGCCAATCCCCAGATTGCAGCCATGACGGTGCCATGCGGCAAGCAGTGTCGAAGCATCATCCTTTCCTCAGAACTGGACCGACACGGTGGCCTGCACGGTGCGCGGGTTCAGCGGGCGGAAGAACTGCGCGCCGGCAAAAACGAAGGCGGTTGGCACTTCTTCGTCGAGAATGTTGCTGACATTCAAACGGAAGCTGATGGTGTCCGGCAGGCCAAATCCATTGGGGCCACCGACATCCACATAGCCGTCAAACACTGCAAATGCTTCCATTTCACCCGTTTCGGTGAAGGTCGCATAGCGCTCACTGGTGTATTTTGTAGATATATTGGCCACGAGCCAGGGCGTGGGCTCATAAGTCACCCCGCCGGTGAACAGCCATTCCGGGCTGTCAGCCAGTGTGAACCCATCCTCGTCCTCGGTCTTGTTGTAGGTGAGATTGCCTGTGAAATAGACTTGGTCATCGAAAATGTCGGGCTGGTAGACACCTGACAGTTCCAGGCCATAGGCACTGGTCTCGCCGCCATTGAAATAGAAGGCTTCGGGCTGTTGGGTTGCGGGATTGATGACATTGCCGGCCAGAAGACGATTGTCGAATGTGGTGTAGAACAGCGCCGCAGCGCCAAAGAAGGAAGGCCGGTTTGTGCGCACACCGAGTTCAAAATTCTCCGATTCTTCGCCAGCAGGCGCAGCCAGCGGCGTCGATGTGGCATTGTCGAAGATATCGTCGGCGCCGCGCGGCAGAGCGAAGTTTTGCGACCAGGAGGCAAAGACCTGATCGGTTGCATTCAGCTCATAGACGGCCCCGACCATGGGCAGGAAGCTTTCTTCATAGTCAGCTTCAATGAATTGTGGGCCATAGCCGGGCATGCCGCCAGCAAGTGAGTAGTCGTCAAAGTCGCGATATCCATCAAGCGAATAGTCCACGCTCAGGCTTTTTGCGCCAAGCTCGACATTCAGCCGGTCGTCGAGCAGGCTGATCGTGTCTTTGATGTAAAGCTGGGTCGCTTCGCGAGTGGAGGTATAGTCACGACGATAATAGGCCACCTCGTCAAACAACACGGCGCCATCCTGGGAACCGCCGACCTTGTTGAGGCGCAGCTGTGTGCGGTTGTAGGTCTCATCCTCAATCCAGCCACCGACTTCGATGGTGTGGTTGGCGATATCCCAGCTCAGGCCGGCAAGGAAGCCTTCGCGCTCGCCACCCACTTCCGACAGGCCGTACTGAACACCACGCGGAAAGACCACGTCAAGGCCGGCAGCGGCCTGTTCAGTATAGTTGGAAAGTGTGTTGGAGAAACCGTCGGGCGAGACCCCGAAACCATCCTTGTCTTCGAAGTAATAAGTTGCGGTCAGGTCAAGACCCTCAGTGATCTCGGTCTCGAAATTCAGGTGGTAGAGCGCATCCTGGCGGATATTGATGCGATCCTGATAGTAATTGGTACAGGTCCCGCCGATGAAAGTTGGCGAGAAATCATTCTCGTCTGCGACGCCATCGCCATTATAGTCAAATGGATAGATCAGGTCACCGGCGGCATCTGTATATGGCATAATGCAACCGTCCGGGATCGTGCCAGTATAGCCAAGGTAATAGTCATTCTCGAAGAAGGTCTCAGGCGCCGAAGGGGAATCATAATCAAAGAATTCATTTGCGACATAGCCGAACGTCAGTGCGGTGACGTCGCTGAACTCATATTTCAGTTTCGCCTCGATATGCTCGCGGTCGATGCTTCCCGCTCCACGCCAGAGATCAGAATCTGTCTTGGACCGGCTGGCATAGGCTGAAAAGCCGCCGATCTGACCGGTTTCCAGCTTGATGAAACTGCGTTCAAGTCCGTACTCGCCGGCGGTATAAGCCAGCATCCCACCCAATTCCTCCGATGGCTCGACGGAGTTGTAGGACACGATCGGACCAAGCGAGGCATAGCTCGGCAACGAGACATCGCCGGCACCGGGCGAGGCCACGACCGACGCGAGGTTCTCATTGTCGACATAGCGGAAGATCGGACTGCCGCCAAAGGCATCGGACCGCCCCATCGGCACGCCATCCAGGACGAAGCCGATCTGCTGCAGATTGAAGGCACGTACCGTGACAGAGTTGCCGAATTCGTAAAGCCCGAGTGCGCCATCGGTCTGTACATTGAAGCCCGGCAGGGTCTCCAGCATTTTCAGGCCCGAGATCCCAGCCGGTGCGGAAAGGAGTTCCTCGCGCGTCACTGCGACTGTGTTCGAGGCTTGGCCAGTCCCGATTGCCTGATCCACCGTTGACACACGCCGGCCTTCAACGACGACCGCATCAAGGCGTGCTTCGGCGTCATCAACTCCTTCCTGCGCGACCGCGACATGCAGGGGAAGGAAATTACAAACTGCAGTAACTGCTACACAAGCGACGGATCTTAAGACTCTGGCCATCGGGACGTCCTCTTCGACATACAAACCTGCGTGAAAGAGTCCGACGCCTCATCATTCGGATAGTTATCTTATGAAATAAGTCCTGCATCGTGGGGGGTATGACTAAGCTTCGGGCAAATATGTGTGCGCGCGCACAAAAATTTGTGCACATGCAGCACCACGCCGTCAGGACGCTGTCCGTTTTTGGTAAACATGAAGGGACTCGTCAGGACGCCTGGGCAGCACGAGGCGTCATATCTTGACTGCACCATAAGCAAGTCGCCGTACCGCTACTTCAAGACGTCACCACAGATCATTCGTCTCGCGGTCATATTGTGCGTCCGTTTCCCGCTTTCGCTTCGGATCGATCTTCGCGCCTGAGATCAAGAAACAGCGAGCACAAGCAATACGCCGTGTTCCCCAATGGCGCTGGCACATGGGTGGGGTGTTCATCACAATCGGCGCCAAGATCCATTATCTCTGGTGCGCATTTGATCATGAAGGCGAGGTGCTCGAAGGATGTTATTAGAGACGGCTTCGCATTAGACTGACATCATCTATGAGAAAATCCGACCCGAATTTCGTAACCGCGAGAGACGAAGAACTCGAAGTCCATGCATTGAGGATGCTGCTGGACCGGAACCGGCTTGCCAGCGGCATGCATATTCTGGTCGGCATTCTCATCGCCGTGGTGGCGTCGACCTCAGTGCCCATTTGGCGATGTGCTTTCTTCGCCGCCGGTCTCGCCATTCCGATCCTCCTGCAATTGCGGCTGTCGAGCCGTGTGGCGCGTGAAGATTGGAGCGATGAGAGCGTTCTGGACGCGCGCCACGAGTTTGACCGGCTGGCTTTCTGGGTCGGCTGCATGTGGGGATTTGCCGGCCTGATGCTGTTCCCCAGCGGGGAGCCGGCCAAACAGTTGTTCCTGACCTTCGTTATGGGCGGTATGTCGCTCAGCGCCGTGGGAACCCAGGGCATGCGCCTGCGCACATGCTATACATCCGTCTTGCCGGGCATGGTGCCGCTGGGCGTGCGCTACATGCTGGAAGGCGGGCTCAGCAACTGGCTCTCCGGCGGGCTGATCCTGCTCTATGTGGTCGTGCTGGTTTCGCTGGCGCGCAAGATCAATGACTTCATGCTCCAGGCCTTCCGTCTCCAGATCGAGAAAGACGGCCTCTTGCGCGACCTTCAGCAACAAGCCGTTGAACTGGAAAGGGCGCGCGAGGCGGCCGATGAGGCCAATCTCTCAAAGTCGCGCTTTCTCGCGCAGGCCAGTCACGACCTGCGCCAGCCGCTGCATGCGATCAGCCTGTATGTGGAAACCCTACCGGATGCGGAAACGCCCGAAGAGCATGAGGAGATCATGGGCCGGGTGCGCCAGTCTCTGGACGTGCTGACCAAGCTCTTCGACTCGCTTCTTGATGTCTCTTTGCTCGATACGGGCGGGGTTCAGCCGCGCATCAGCGTGTTCAATGCGATGGATCTGTTTGTGGAACTGCAGCGCGATTTCGAACTGGTCGCCCGTGCGTGCGATGTCACGCTCCACATCGCGCCGACGCGCCTGAAGCTCCGCAGCGACCCCGTGCTGGTTCGGCGCATGCTGCAAAACCTTGTTTCGAATGCCATTCGCCATTCCGAGGGGCAGGATGTGCTGATCGGCTGCCGGCGGCGTGGCGGAGGCGTTTCGATCCAGGTCTGCGACACGGGCAGGGGCATTCCCGCAGATGAGCAACAACGCATCTTCAAGGAGTTCGCCCGGCTCGACAGCGCCCGCATGGGGGCGAAGGCAACGCCGGGGCTGGGGCTTGGCCTCTCCATTGTGCAGCGCGTGGCCGATGAGCTGGGGCTCAATATCAGTCTGGTTTCACGCGAAGGGCGCGGCTCGGTCTTTTCAATCAACGGGTTTGAACGCGCGGATGGCAATGAGGCCAGTCTCCCTCAGCCCCGGGGGGCGCAGGCGGGGAACTTTGAGGCCGCGAGCATCGTGGTGGTCGACGATGATCCGGCCACCCTGGCGGCGACCGAGTTGCTTCTGACCCGCTGGGGATGTCGTGTTAAATCCTTGTCCACACCGGAGTCCATTGGTGAACACGCACCAGATGTGATCATTTGTGACTATGAGCTTTCGCCCAGCATGACCGGTCTGGATGTCATTGACGGACTGGCCGAGACAGCGACTGGCACCGTCCCGACCATCATGATTTCCGGCCACACCTCAAAGGAGATGCAGCTCGCCGTTGCCGAGCGCGGCATCCCGCTTTTGCACAAGCCGATCCGGCCCGCCCAGTTGCGGTCGGCGCTGCTCAATGCGCTGGCGAGTTCAAACAAAGCCTCGTGAGCTGGCCAGCGAGGCAGCCGCAGACCGGCTCTGCACACCAAGCGTCTTGAGCAGCGCTGAGACATGGATGCGCACCGTGTAGGGAGAGATATCAAGCTCGCGGGCGATTTCCTTGTTCGACAGGCCCCGGCAGATGAAGCGCAACACTTCGATCTGCCGGTTGGTCAGGGCACTGAGTGCGTCCTCGCCTTGCGAGAATGGCGTGGCATCGCTGGAAGCCTTCAACACCACGGTCTCGCCATCCATCACCGAAAGAAAGGCTGCCGACATGGAGTCCGGGCGGGCTGTCTTGGAGACAAATCCGTTCGCGCCGGCGGCCATGATGTCATCGACAATGGAAAAGTCCGACACCATGCTGACCGCCACAATCGGCGTCAGCGGCAGGCGGCGGCGTAATGCGGGGAAATCCTTTTGCGGATCAAAGCCGGGGAACACCAGATCGAGCAGGACAAGGTCCGGCGGCGCGGGATTGGCAACCGCCTCGACCAGCTTTGGATGGTCGCCAATCTCGACAATCTCAGCGCCGGCAAACAGTTTGCCGAGCATCACCATCATGCCATTGCGAAAGACGGGATGATCATCCACCAGCAGGATTTTCATGGCACTACTCATGGTGTGCTCGTAACACAAAGGCAAAGGTGTTGGCAGGCCTGAGGGGGGCATCAGTTCGGGGTGCGAACCTCCGGCTCTGAACCGGGATTGTCGCGCGTTTCATGCGGCGGAGGGGAGGAGTCTGGAATGTCGGTTGGCGGCCATTCGGTTTCGCAGACATTGTCCTTGCCGACCGCGGCCATGACAAGCTCCCACTCATCGCCTTTCTGCGCATGGCATTTGCATTCGGTCTCGATCGCCTCCTGCTCGGATTTGCAGGCTTCGCCCTTGGTGCGGCAGGCATCCCAATCGGCAATCAGGGCCTTGCAGTTTTCCATATAGCTCGCCGAAGCCGGCGGCGCGGCGAGCGCGGCAATGGCACCAAGCAAGGCTCCGGAGGACAGCAGTTTCAGTCTCATATATGTCTCCTGTTTGGCCGCCTAATGGGGCGCAACCAGGCCTGGCTGCCAATTAGGGCGCTTGCCCTATCCGCGAGCTGACTAGTGCATCTGTACGAGTTGGTTCGGGCGCGGATTTGCGGAACACAGGCAGGCCACGCGACAAGAGGTTCCGCCGCGATGCAAGTAGTGTTCAAGGCGATTATGATCGCCGCCCTGTGTCTTTGCTGGCCTGCCGCCCTGGCGGAACAAACAGATCCAGCGCCAGCCCCGGACAATAAGGTGCTCGTGATCTACGACTCGTCAAACTCCATGTGGGGAGAATTGTCAGATGCATCGCGTAAATATGCGGCGGCCCGAAACGCCATTTCCGAGTTTATCGCGACTGGGATCGGGGAACGCGACGTGGCCTTTCGCGCCTATGGCCATCGCTACCGGGATGATTGCCGCGACAGCGAGCTTCTGGTGCCGTTTCAGACGGCAGAAACGGGGGCGGCGTCCATCCAGTCGGCCCTGGAAGACATTCGCCCCACCGGCATGACGCCGATCACATGGTCGCTCAGCCAGGGTCTGGAAGATCTGGGCGGCGGGCCGGGTGATATCCTGCTGATCAGCGATGGGATTGAAACCTGCGACGCTGACCCGTGCGATCTGATGCGCGACTGGCAGAGCGCGGGCGTGGATGTCCAGGTTCATGTGGTGGGTGTGGGCCTCAGCGATCTGGAGCGCACGGCCATGACCTGCATCGCGGATGTCTCCGGCGGGCAGTATTTCGACGCCGACAGCGAGCTGGCCTTCAATGAGGCGCTCACCGATGCCAGCACCGCCATGGCTGAGCCCGATCCTGTGCCGCAGCCCATCACATATGCCATTGCACTCGACCTCATCGACGAGACCGGCGAAAGCCTGCGCGGCATAGGGCAATTGCGCCAGGATGCAAGCATTCTGAGCGAGGTGGAAACCAAGGGGTATGGGGTCAATCTTGTCCCCGGCCCGGGAGACTATGTGATCGAGGCCGGCGCGCGGCTCGCCGATGGTTCGGCCTACACCCTCGTCGAAACGAGTGTGAGTGTCTCCGAGCCGGGTGTGATGTCCCTGACGCTGGAAGTTCCGCGCCCGGCTTCGGTCTCGGCCAGCTTCCTTGAGATGGGCGAGCCCCATTCCGGCGCCCTGATCCGCGCCTATCAGGATAGCGAGGAGGTGTTCAGCTTTCGGCCGGGCGATGTCGCCTTTGCCCGGGAAGGCACCTACAACTTCCGCACCGCGCCCAATGCCGACAATGAACTCACCCTGACGCAAACTCTTGAGGCCGGCGCGCATACCGATCTGGTCTACGACCTGACGCAGACCATCAAGGCCTATATCCAGTTCACGCTGCCAGATGGCGAAACCATCAAGCGCGCCTCGGAACTGTGGCGCGCGGGTGAGAAGCTCTACACCCTGCATGCCACCAATGGAGAGACCATACAGCCGGGCACATATGAGCTGCGCTCAGATGATCAGAACCTGCCACTCGTTCCGGTGGAGGTGACCCTCACCAATGATGGGGAGCCCCTGACAGTTCCCCTCGCGGCCGGTTTCCTGACCATCGAATATGGCGGGGATCCCTTCAACTATGTCGCCCAGCCCAACCGGGCCTTCCTGGAATCCCTTGACCGGGGCGGGAGAAGCTATGCCACGCCGGGCGGCGCAATCCCAGTGGCGCCAGGCGCGTACCGCGTACACGGCTATGACCGCACGGCCCATTTCGATCCGCTGGACGTGACAATCGCGGCGGATGAGACCGTCACGGCGACATTGGAGCCGAAGCCCGTGGGCGAACTCACCGTCTCCTATGCGCCATCCGAGGCTTACACCACCATACCGGACCGGGCTTTCGTCACCGCACTTGACGGTCAGCCGATCATTGGCGGGATCTTCCAGCCGGGAGAGGCCCGTAAGCTGCTTCCGGGGCGGTATCTGGTGGAAGGCTGGTCCACGGCCGGGGATTTTGCCCCGCAGGAAATCACCATCACAGCAGGTGCCCAGCACGCTGTCACACTCGAACTCAACTCGTAATTCCTGGAGCCCCCATGTTGCTGCGCAGTCTTGCCGTTTCTTCCATGCTGGCCATCTCAGCCGCCCCCGCTTTCGCCAATCCCGACACGCCGAAGCTTCACCCCGTCGAGAAAGCCTGTGTTACTTACGAGATGAACGGCCAGATGCAGTCGGGCACGGTGACCCGTTGCCATCGCGACTTTGGCTATGAATCCTATGAAATACAGGACGTCTCAATTGGTTTTGGCGGATTCAGCCAGACCCAGACCACGCACACCATCACAATCGGTGACACGATCTATACGATTGACCTGCAGTCCAACACCGCCACACAAACGACCAATCCCATGTATGCCGGCCTGGCGGATGCGATGGAAGATGCCAGCCCGGAAGAGCTCGGCGCAAGTTTTCTTGAGGCCATGAACATGTCGCCCACCGGTGAAACCAATACGGTCGCCGGAGAGGGATGCACGGTCTATTCCTCGCCCATGATGGGGACGGCCTGCTTCACAAGCGATTGGCTGATGCTGGAGCAATCGGTGATGGGCATGGGCCAGAGCGCGACCTCTGTGGACCGCACCTCCGGCGGCGCAGATGAGAATTATACGCTCTACCAGAACATGACTGTGTCGGACGGGCCAGACCTTTCCAACCTGCCTGGCGGGCTCGCTGATATTCTCGGCCAGGGGAACTAGAATGAGATATGTTTCCAGCTTCATGCTGGCGGGCTTGTTTGCCACGGGCATGCTAGGTGGCGGGACGGCTTCCGGCCAGGAAAATCCCGAAAATTCCGAGGAGGCGGTCGACTATAGCGATGATCCATCCCTGACAGCTGCCCGGGATTTCCTCGCCGTCATCAACGAGTTGAATAGACAGTCTCAAGGCGACGATGCCGAGGAGAAGCGTGGGCCAGTCAGCAATGAGCCTTGGCCCCTTCCGCCTTCCATCGGCGGCTGGGACAGCCATTTCCTCGTTCTTCAAGGTGAGAATTATCTGCCTGTCAGGGAAGCTTTCGCCACGCCTGCTGTCACACTCTTTGCTCTGGAGGAAGGCTATCTGCCGAGCGGGCCATTGAGCGCGGTGGATGAAGATGACGCTTGTACCGACAATCAACACAAAGGAACCGGGCAGGGTGGGGGGCGCACCAACGGGGGGCTCGATGCGGCAAGCGCAACTGCAGTGGAAGCGGCTGGGACGCGAACCAGTGATTGGAAAAAAATCTCCTGCCCCCAACGTGTTGGCCTTGTCTGGGGCTCTGGCTCCTATGTTTACGACAAGGATTGGCAGCAACTGGCCGGCCAGGACTTTAGCGACAATGTGAAGGCCTTCCGCGCGCACGACCCGTTTGCATCAGACAATGCCGATGATGTTCTCGTCATCGTCGAAGGCGGGCCTGCACGCGTGCAGGATCCTGCGATCATCCCTCTGCCTTTCTCGCGTGGCCTGATCCTGGATTACCCAGTCCTGCTGCGCGGAGGCAGCGTCGAGACCGACCCATCGGGCGAGCCCTATGTCGCCCCTGCGCCAGAATTACCGATCATGCTGGATCCGACTGTGATCCTCAACCGCGACGGGACAGAAGAAATCGGCATGGTCCCGCTTGATCCGCTGCTGGAGGCGATAGAAGACGCCATTGAAAAGGCATCTCAGGAGGGAGAAGTGGAAGCCGCCAGGGCGCGGTACCTGCTCATCCATCGTGGGGATCCGGACTTGCCGGAAGAGACCGTTGGTGACCGGCTCAAGAAAATCCGCGAACGCATCCGCGCGTCCGCCAGCGTGAAAACACTTTCCTTCGGCCAGGAAGCTCCCCTCTGCAGCGATGACTCCAGTGAATGCTGGTCGTTGAACCGCAGCTCGATACTGTATCGACTTCCCTGATTATCCGGGTCTCCACCTTGAAATTGCTGAAGAAAGCTCTGAAAACCACGGCGAACCACGGGAAACGTGATGGACAGGCTCCGTTCTTGGTACGCGCGGAGAGGTGGATCGGGAACCCCGGTCGCTCAGATAACAGGGCGCTATCTCGACAAGCCTTGCAAGACCTCGCACCAATGCTTCAGACGACGAGAACGTACGATTAAATAGATTTCGCCCGTTTCAGATTGAAGCCGGCATTCATGGCTACGTTACGCAGATTGGCCATCCAGGCCGGATAGCGGATCATCATCCAGATTACGATCATGGCCATGGGTATCCCGATCATGATGAAACTCAATAAGATGCAAGGAATGAGCAGCACCAAAAACTGCAGATAAGCACCAACATAGCTGCCGGCACCACCCAGAACATATTCGTTCACGGCTTCGCGATCTCCCACTTTGGCCGCGAGCAGGGATCGCGAGGGCGGAAAAGTGGATTTCGAAATCAGGAACAAGCCAGTTGCGCCGGGCTCCAGAATACGGTCGACATCCACCGGCACGGTTACATTCTTCACCAGCACTTCATCGCCGCCAGTTTCCCGGAACTGGATGTATGCGTATTTCTTCATCTCGACGGACTTGTCCTGACGTCCAGTGGCGAGATAATCCCCAAGCACTTCGATTGTGCCGTCAACAACGTGATTTTTCATCTGGATCTCCTGCGAGAATACCGTTTCAGAGCGTAAAGGCTGTTAAAGCGGCGGAGCTTCGGCGCCTTGGGTTTGCTCGCGTTCCTTCTGGGTCTGGATATCGGCGAGATAGGACTGGAAGCGCATGTAATCGACACGGAACTCATCGACCTCGACCAGCTCAAATGTTGCCTTGCTCAGTGTCGGGCCGATATTCTGCCTCTGAAACTGCAAGGTTACACTCAGGTGCTCGCCATGACAGTCTGGTACTGGAGCGCGGCCGCTGTTTGGTACGATACGGAAATGCCCATTTGTATATGCCGCACAGCGCGTCGCGTCCGGGTCGCTGCTCCACCTGTAGATCTCACCGGCCGTACGAGTTTCCCTGTATTGTGCCGTGCCATACTTGCCGAGAACGGAGCTTTCCATTTGGTCAAGGGGCAAGAGTTTTGGCTGGATCATGAAGTCTGCGGGATAGGGCTTATAGGTGCGAAACAGGCGGATCACATGCGGTGAGACGGGGGGGCGGGAAAAATCCAGCTCCACCTGGTCCTGGTTCTCCGATCGATCGGTTACCGCATAGGTGCGCGAGGCGACGAATTCCTCGCCTGTATCCTGTATGATGAAGGCCTTTTCATCGATAATTTCCCAGCCGAGCTCCCGGAAATGCGCATCGGCAACATCCGGCGTCATGCCCATGACGACCCCGCGCACATCATAGGCGGGCGGGCTATCTCCGGTTTGCGCCAGCGCGGGTTGGCCTAGTCCCATCAGGCCTGCCAGCAAAAGCGATTTCAGTGTGGTGTTCATATTCATTCCTCCGCGTGCGCGACGGCTTCTGGCCGTCAGCTCTCCCCCAAAGATTGCAAGATGCCCCAGGCCGTGGCGGCAAACGCATCGTCACTTGTGTCATATGCGGCCGTGAGCAGCCTGGTGCGGTCTGCCTGACTGGTCGTGGTTTTGGCTGCGGCCACCAGCGGGGCAGAGTTCCAGCGCCCGCCACGCTCATAATAATCGAGCCCGAGATCGATCAATCCGCCTTCCAGGGCGACCCGCGCCGGCTCCATAAGGAAGGCCCGGTTCGCTCCGAATGTGCCTGTTGACTGCAGGATCCGCAGCGTGGAATCGCCTTGGCTCGGTTCGGCGGTTTCGGCATAGGCATAGAGCGCTTCAAGGGCCGTGCGGATCTCTGCATCATTGCCGCGCTTGATCAGCCCTTCCGCCTTGGCGGCCAGGAAGGCGATCTGGTCTTCAGAACGAGCGCCTGTTGTGCTGGGGACGTCCAGCGCCTCCAGCGAGGAGATATCCCCTTGCGCGGCAAGCGCGCTGACAAGGGCGAGAAAAACGCGGTCTGAGTGTGCGGAGTTCCGGTACTCGCCGCGGAGCGAGACGATCATGGGCATGGCGTCGCCAGGCTGGCCAGCTTCGATCAGCCCTTCTGCAAAAGAGAGACTGAGCGACGGCTGATTGCCCGTTTGCATGCTGGCATTGAGGAGGTGACCGATAACGGCCTGTGCCTCACTGGCGCGCCCGGCCTGGCCGAATTCCTGGGCAACCCGTTCATTCACCATGCCGATATTCCGCCGAGTGGCTTCAAGTGCTGCATCGAGATCACCCGTCGCCAGCCAGTAGGTGACATCATAGGGCGGGGTGTAATTCTGACCATTGCGGCGAGATGACGGGATATCTGCTGCCGCTTCAACAAGGCTTGCCGCCGTTTCAGGCTCTCCCAGGCGTAGATAGATCAAGGCGATCAGATACTGCGCTTCCTGGAAAGTGATGCTGTTAATCGGGTTGCCTTCACCGGCCTGGATGGCTGCGGTGATGGCAAGCTGGAAATCCTCCAGCCTGGCCTTGAGTGCCGCGCGCCTGACTGGGTCCGTGATCGGGACGAGCACATCCTGTGGATCGCTGCGCAAAGCGTATGCTGGACGAGATGCGAACCGCCCTGTTGCGCGCTCATGGTCTGTGACACCGGTCAGACCCGCATCGGCCATGACTTGCAGCAAGGCGCGCGCGAACATGTCGGTATTATGGTTGCCAAGTGTTGTTTGCCGGAACGGCTCGGCCAGTGCGATCTCTGCGCCTCCATTGGCCAGCAACTCGACAACCGTGTCATTGACATTCACCCGATAGCCCATTTCGCCAGCCACCTGGCGATGTATAGCCAGCGCCTTGTCAGGCTGTCCCGCACCGGCATAGGCGGGCATGGCGGCGAACAGTCCATTGGCCGCAATCTGCTCGGGTAAATTGCTCGCTTCAATATGCGTGAGCATGGCATCGGCTGTATGTGCCCAGCCAGGGCGTAGACGGGGAGTTGCCAGGATCTGGGCAAGGTTCTGCACGCGCATCTGGCCGGTGGCATTGTCGCTATCGACGGCTGTGGCGACCAGATCGGCGACAACGCCATCCTCACCGCAATCGGCGGCCATCATGGCCGTCTGGATCAGGTTTGTACGATAGGCTTGTCCGTTTGCCTGGAATTTCGAGAGCGCGGCGCGGGCCCCCTGTGCATCGCCTGTGCAGGCGGCATTGACGGCCGGTTGTATCTCGCCATTCCGGCTGCGCGGCGTGCTGCCTTCACCCGCCGGGCTGATCGCATAGTCGGCCAGGCATGCCGCGTCCGGCTTCTCGATGCAGGGCAGTTTGTCTGCCAGATCGTCATGGGCCGTGCGCCAGGCCTCCATATCCACACCGCTCCACGCGCCGTAGCGGGCAAGCCGCTCGCCAGCCTCGGTTTCCGGGTAGCGCTCCAGGACGTTTTCTGCGGTTTCGATGGCTTGTTCATAGCCGTTCAATCGGCGGGTCAGGCGCGAGTCGGCCTTGGCGTCTGTCCAGGTTTCATATGCCTTTTCAAGCTCTGCAGCACTCTTTTCCTCAGGATCGCCGCCGCAGGCCGCCACGGCAAACGACACGACTATCGCAGAGCTGGCGAGCAAGACGCGGCGGGGGCTCATGAGCAGGCTCCCATGGCGCGCTCGCTGATATTGCCCAAGCGCAACAGGCTTGCACCTTCATCGCTGGCCGATTCCAACATTATGTCGACCGACTTCATCCCTGTCGGGTCGCCGATCAGTTGGCTCAGCGAGGCAAGTTCGTCTTTTGAAAGCTCCTTGCTGGCCTCACGGGCAAAGCATGTGCAGACCGATTTTTGCGCTTGGCCGATTTCCACGCAGGCGTCGGCAACGGCCTGGGCTTCATTTGACATGCCCCCGCAGGCGCTGAGGCTGATCGCCATGCCTGCCGCGAGAAGTAAAGTTCCAGCTTTCCTGAACAGACAAGACACCACAGGTCCCTCCGAAAAATGCGTGGGGATTTGCTTCCCCGAATGGCTGCCGAAACAGCCGGCCCGGATAGACAATTCATGAGCTGGCAGGTGTGCTCAACTGTTTTGGGATTCCTGACATTGATTTTCAGGTTCGGGCTCTAATGCGCCGAAATATCAGGGGAAATTCACCTGAACAGCGAATCCGTCCGATACATTTCCCAGCGTCACCCTCGCGCCGTGACGCAAGGCGATGGCGCGCACAAGGCGCAGCCCAATGCCATGACTTCCCGGTTGCGGAGAGGATATGCGAAGTGCGGCTTGTTGCGAGATCAATTCGTCCAGCGTCTGGGCCTGCACACCCGGCCCGGAGTCGCGGACCTGCAAGAAGGCACTGCTGGCGTCAGTCCCGCACGCGCAAGTGATTTGCCCGCCTGGTGGCGTCGCTTCAAGGGCGTTTTCGAGCAGGTTTGCAAGCAAACGCTCGAGCAAGGCTGGCTCTCCCCGCACCATTGCCGGAGCCGCATCGACGCGCAGCTCTATGCTTCTTTCCTCGGCCACGGGGTCCAGTAGGCTTGCAATCCTCTGAACGATGCCCGGCAGGCTCACCTCCTCAGAATGTACGGAAGCGTTGGACTCATATTCGGCGATTTCAAGCAATTGATTGGACAGGGCGAGCAGGCCGGCCAACTCCTCCTGTGCTTCGGCAAGTTCGGCTTCCATAGCGGCAGGAACTGGATCAATAGACGCCAGTTGGGAACGCACCCGTGAGAGCGGGGAGCGGAATTCATGTGCGATCACCCTGGAAATATTGCGCAGATGATAGAGCTGGCGATCGACAGTCACCAACAATCTGTCAACACCAGCTGAGAGCCGGGCGATCTCGTCATGGCCTTGCAGATTGCTGCGCGCATTGGCATCGCCACGGCCAAATGCCTCCAAGGCCTGTGTCACGGTCTCAAACCGTGCGGCCAGGACGCGGCTGAACAGGATGGTCAGTAGGGCCGAGCCCAGGATCGACAAGCCGCCCACGGCGCAAAGGATAAAGGCTGCGGCACGCTGGAACCGTTCCGCCGAGGCCAGGGTACGGCCGGTCAGGAGCCAGTAATGGCCGTCGATCTCTTCCATATGGGCGAGAATCTGAACGGACTCCCCCTGGCGGAAAAGTGCGAAACGGGCCCACGGGGCGGCTGGCGGCATGTCGGCCGGCCAAGCATCGAGATTGCCGGTAATCACCTCGCCTTGAGCATCGACCAGGAGGTAGACCACATCGCTTCCTGTCCCAAAGCTCTTGGCCAGGCGATAATCGATGGCATCAATGACCGCGACAATTCTGAGCCGTTCCACACGCTGTTTCAGCTCAGCCGCATCCGCAGCAATCTCCCGGCGCAATTGCGCATCATAGGTTTTGGAGATGAAAAACCAGCTTGCCGTTCCCGCTGCGATCAGCGCGGCTGCAAAAATCCCGGTCAGGAGCAGTGCGATCCGGGAAACAAGCGGCGAGACGCCCAGCCTAGTCATCCGCCCACCGATAGCCCTGTCCGCGTACGCTCTTGATCATGTTGCGTCCGGTGACATCGGCAAGGATGCGCCGCAACCTGCCTATCGCAACCTCGATCGTATTGGCCTGCGGGTCCAGGCCTTGGAAATCTGTCCAGACCTCCCGCCAGATCATCTCCCGGGAAAGCGTGGCATTGCGATTGGAGACAAACAGCCAGAGCAGATCGAACAGCTGTTCAGGGATGCGCACGCTCTCGCCCTTCCATGTGGCGGTGCGCGCATGCTGGCGAACTTCCAATGCGCCGAGACGGCAGACTGTGGGATAGTCCGACCACAGACCGCTGCGGCGCGCCAGCGCAACCAGGCGCGCTTTGAGCTCGGTCTTGTCATAGGGTTTGGGCAGATAGTCATCGGCCCCGGCGCTCAGTCCGGCAACACGTTCATGGGTTGCGCCCAGTTGGCTGACGACCAGGGTCAGCGGAGTCACTTCATATTTCCGGAACGCTTCCAGGAGCGACAGGCCGTCAACCTGGCCATCGATCTGGCGGTCGATGATGACAAGATCGAACACTCGGTCTAGTGCCGCCGCCAGCGCGTCGGGCAAATCCCGGTGCCATTCAACTTGCCAGCCCAGTTCATCCGCCACCTCCTGGACCTGAATTGCCCAAGCCGTTTCATCTTCCAGAAGCAGAATGTGAATATTGGATGCAGGGGTCATCAGCAAGTGCCAGCAAAAATGAAACAATTTGATTGATGAGCATAGCTTGCAACTGCCCAGAGAACACTGAAATAAGGGGTCAGGATATGATGGGTGCGCGACGCACCGTTGCGCAAGGACTGGCCAGAATATGACCAAGACCGCAATGCTGCTTACAGCCCTTTGCGTCTTGCTTGCCTCCTGCATGCATTCAGGTGCAGACCGCGCCGCTCCTCTCATGGAAGACAGTTTCAGCCAAATCGAAGATGAGCTCGCCGCTGCAGACCGGCTGTTTGTGCGTGGCCAGAAATCCAATGAGCCGGTGGTGATGGGTTTGGCAGCCGAGATGCGGGCTTTGTCTCTCGGCAGTTGGCAACCTGCAGGTGACCTGCCTGGCGGTGTGCTCTCGCCCGAGGAAATGCTCGACATGGCGCGCCAGGCAGCGGGCACGGACACGCTGGCGCTGGCATATCTGGACCGGATCGAAGCCCGCCGCACGCGCGGGCGCGTAAACGGACCGGTCGTGAGGCACTTGCAGGTCTCCCGAACGGCGCCGTTTTCGGAGGAGATCCTCTTCCAGGCGGACTTGCCTGCCATCATTTATACCGAGTCTGAACCTGGGGCCTCTTATGCGCTTTCGATCCTTCAGACTGACACACTAGGCGTCCAGTGCAGCGATCCGGACAAGATCCGGCAGATCTGTCGCTGGCAGGCTGACGGCGCGAGACCTGTCTCTGTTCAGATTGAAACCGAAAACCCTGACCTGCTGGAAATTCTCTTCATAACGAACTGAAAAATGACACGACATCCCCTTCTTTTCGCTCTCCTGATTGCGTTTTTCATCGGTGTGGCCGGCTGCGCCCATCTGTCGCCTGAGCCGTCTTCAGGCGATGAGGCCTATGCCTGGCAGGAAGAAGTAGAGGCGATCAAACGCGACTCCGACTGGGCTGCTGCGGGTGAGTTTCTGCGCCAGCGCCAGGCGGCTGCAATCGACGCGCAAGCCAGCGCCGAGGAACTCCATGCCATCACACAGGAGGCAAGCGACCTTTTTCATATGTTGGAAGACCTGCAGGCCGCTGCCCTTGTCGAGGAACGCGCGCTTGCCGCTTTTTCCGAGCGTGGCAACACCCTTTACGAGGCTCGGTCACGGGCAATGCTGGCGGAAACGCTTTACTGGCTTGGGGATGTCGCTGCAGCCGACCAGATGACCGTCTCTGCACTGGCTCTGCGGGAGGATCTTGAACAGGCCGACCCGGACCTGGCGGTGACCTTGCTGGTCCAGCGCGCGGTCGTGCTGACCGATGGCGATGATAGATACGCACCGCTTGAGCCCATCGAGAGAGCAGAAGATATTGCTGCGCGCGCAGGGGCAAGTGTGTCCCATGACACGCGGGGGGCGTTGTTTGTGTGGCTTTCGCGGATCCATCGTCAGATCGGTGTGGAAAAACGTGTTCATGAGGATGAAGGGGCCGAAGTCCATGAGCAGTTGGCAAGGGAGTATGCCCTAAAGGCTGTCGCTGAAGAGCGCCTGGAAGGAGATGACTACGGAACGGCGATCTATCTTGAAGCCCTCTCCCGGGTGGAATGGAATATGGATTTGCGGGAAGAGGCTGTGGCCCATCTCGGCGAAGGGCTCGCCTTGATGGAGCAACTCGGCCTCGATCGTGGCCGTGATTACGCCGCACTTGCAACATTTATGACCTACTACACCCAGCGGACAGGACGCCATGAAGAGGCATTGGCCTGGGGAGATACGGCAATCGAAGTGATCATGGCCTATTATGAGCGCGCCATGCTGGACATGAATGGGCCTGTCCCTGACGCTCATGCCGGCCTGACCTTTGCCAGTGTGGCCATGCTCGAAGCCGTACTGAATGGCGAGACCCACTCGGGCGACCTGCCGGACGCGACCTTTGAACGTATCTTCCAGGTGGCACAGCTCAACAAGATGACCGCCATGTCTCACGCGATGTTTTTGGCCTCGCAGGATGCCGCAGGGCGTGCGCCTGAGATTCTGGACGCTGCCAAACGCCGCCGCGATCTTCGCCAACAATGGCGGGGCCTTGAGTCGCAGCTGGATATCTGGCGCAGCACCGGATCGGTCGCTGACGCTCCGAGCCGCCTGCTAGAGGCAAAGGCAGACCTCGCAGCGGAAATTGACGATCTGAGCGACTGGATTGCAGATG
Organism: Hyphomonadaceae bacterium; assembly: GCA_022760335.1. GTDB lineage: Bacteria > Pseudomonadota > Alphaproteobacteria > Caulobacterales > Hyphomonadaceae > UBA5336. Next base: position 23,061 of record JALEGE010000024.1, on the reverse strand, counting down.
CCGATCCCTTGTTCGACAGGCTTTGGCGGACCGATGGTGCGTCTGTGGCCGAGCTCCAGAATGTTCTGAGCGAGGGCGAGGCCTATATTCTGATCACATCACTTTACACCGACCTTTATGTCGTCGTGGTGACGCGCGAGGCAAAATGGGTTCATGTCGCCGAGTTTGCGAATGGAGAGGCTTGCGGCCTCATCAGCAATATCCGCAACAGTCTCACAGACGCCGCGCCCCTCTTGTGTGATGGCAAGGGCATAAACTTGCAGGAGGTTGCGATCGAGCCCCCTGTCTTTGATCCTGAACAGGCGCACGCATATTATCAGCGGGTTTTTGGCCCCGCGGCCGAACTGCTTGATCCAAGCCAAACCTGGATCATCAACGCCGCGCGCACCCATGCTGCCCTGCCAATGGGGGCGCTTTTGCGCTCGGCGCCAGAGCCAGGTGCCGACTTTGCCGAGATGGACTGGCTCGGCCAGTCCAAGGCCTTGATCTACACACCGTCCGCTCAGGCCTTGATCGCGACACGCAGGCAACGAACAGGTCGCAGCGCGGCCGGAAAGCTTGTCTTGGCCGGCGCGCCATGTCTCGGCCGTTATAGTGGGGAAGACTGCCGTGCCCTGATGGCAGTTGATGCTGATCGCACCTTGTCGCCCTCGAGCCTTGCCAGCCGTTTCCGGAATGCCGATCCGAGCGGCGACCGTGCCCAGGTCCTGAACCTGGATGGCCTTCCGGGTGCATATCGCGAGTTGAAGCAAGTGGAAGCTCTGGAAGGGCCGCGTGCCGAGAGCCTGATCGCGGATGCATTCACCGAAGAGCGTTTTACCAATCGGGACTGGTCGGCAGCGCAAACCCTGCTGATCGCTACGCATGCCCTGTCGGCGGAGGATTTTTCCCTCGACCAGCCGGCGCTAGTCTTCACACCCACTCAATCGGCCTCCGACAGCCAGTCGGAATATGATGGGCTTTTGACCGCCGGCGAGATCGCGCGCATCCCGATGAATGTCGATCTGGTGATTCTGTCAGGATGCAGTACGGCCGGGCCGAGCGGCGCACCGCGCGGCGAGATGTTTTCCGGTCTGACACTCGGTTTTCTTCAGGCGGGGGCCCGCTCCATCCTGGCAACACATTTCGAAGTTGAGGACGGGTTCACATCCGGCTTTGTACCCTCCGTGCTGGCTCTGCATGGCGGAGAAACCGGTTTGCCCGTGCCGCAGGCTCTGCGCAGCGCAATCGAGACCCTCCTTCAGGATGAGAGCCAGACCCGCTATCACCATCCCCGTCACTGGGCCGGCTATGCCATATATGGTGGGTAAAGAAACATCGCCTGCCGTGCGAACTTGTGGCGAAACTTCAGATCAGCCCCTTTGACGACGCGTGGGGGCTATGGCCGTTTTAGAGCGACGGGCGAAAAAGTGGACTCCGGTTTTTCGCAAAACCGGTGCGACCACAAAAACCTAGAGCATCAAGCATTTCACATAGAACGCCCGATGCTCTAGGCGCATGCAATACTTGCCAAAACCCGCCATATATTTGCAGATCATGTCGAACACATAGAGGACATTCTCCGCACCACCGCCAATCTTGGTGGTCATCAGCCGCTTCGAATTGCCACCGGATTTTGCGCCAAAAGGCGGACACACGGGTTTTCGACTGTCCAGATCCATGACTTTCCTTGCTTCTAGGAGCGCTCTTCCAGAGCTCAATCTAGTCCGGCAAGACCATGAATTGCCCATTTTGCAGTCGACTCCGCACGATAGTTGTGCGTCCAATGGGAAAGTTAAAATTTTCTCGCATCAGCGAAATGAGCCCACTTGATAACTTTTGCTGTCTCGTGGCAGGGGAGTGCATGACGATGTCGTCATAGGTCATATCGACGTCCGCCGAAGGACTTTCGAGTGTCGAGCGACTGGCTGCTCTCAACGCCAGATCCGTTCCAGAAAGTTTTTCACAGCACGCGCCAACTGGCGCTGCACAGCATCGCGGACCGAAACACATGACCCTTCTGTCAAACACCAAGACACCCTTTTCCCGTCGTTCCCTCCTGGGCGGCTCTGTCGCCCTGGTTGCGCTCGCCCTCTCCGGATGTGGCGGCAGCGGACCGGAAGCCCCGGCCACCGACACCCCGAGCGCCTCGGCAACACCGATCATCATTCCCATGGAAGGCCTTGAGAAGACCGAACTGAAATTCGGCTTCATCAAGCTCACCGACATGGCGCCGCTCGCCATTGCCTATGAGAAAGGCTTCTTCGAGGATGAGGGCCTCTATGTCACGCTGGAACCGCAGGCGAACTGGAAAGTCCTGCTCGACCGCGTGATCGATGGCGAACTGGACGGCGCCCACATGCTGGCCGGTCAGCCGCTGGCGGCCACGATCGGCTACGGCACCGAAGCCCATATCGTCACGCCCTTCTCCATGGATCTCAACGGCAACGGCATTACCGTGTCCAACGAGGTCTGGGAGGCCATGAAGCCGAACATTCCGACCATGGAAGATGGCCGCCCGGTGCACCCGATCAGCGCCGAGGCGCTCAAGCCGGTGGTCGATCAGTACACCGCTGAAGGCAAGCCTTTCAATATGGGCATGGTGTTCCCGGTCTCGACCCACAATTACGAGCTGCGCTACTGGCTGGCAGCCGGCGATATCCATCCCGGATTCTACTCGCCTGATGATGTGTCCGGCCAGATCGAAGCTGATGCGCTGCTCTCGGTGACACCGCCGCCGCAAATGCCCGCCACGCTCGAAGCCGGCACTATTTATGGCTACTGCGTTGGCGAGCCGTGGAACCAGCAAGCCGTGTTCAAGGGCATCGGCGTGCCGGTGATCACCGACTATGAAATCTGGAAGGACAATCCGGAAAAGGTGTTCGGTATCAATGCCGACTTCGCCGAGGAAAACCCGGTCACGACCAAGGCCGTCACCCGCGCCCTGATCCGCGCGGCGATCTGGCTGGACGAGAACGACAACGCCAATCGCGAAGAGGCCGTGGAGATCCTGGCCCGCTCTGAATATGTCGGCGCGGATGCCGAGGTGATCGCCAACTCGATGACAGGCACCTTCGAATATGAGCGCGGCGACAAGCGCGACGTGCCCGATTTCAACGTCTTCTTCCGCTATAACGCGACCTATCCCTACTATTCCGACGCGGTCTGGTATCTCACCCAGATGCGCCGCTGGGGCCAGATTGCCGAAGCCAAGGACGATGCCTGGTATGATGCCACGGCGCGCGAGGTTTACCGCCCGGACATCTATCTCGATGCGGCGCGCTCGCTGGTCGAAGATGGCCTCGCCGATGAAGCCGATTTCCCCTGGGAGACCGATGGCTACAAGCCGGCTACGGCCGAGTTCATCGACGGCATCACCTATGATGGCCGTGCGCCGAACGCCTATCTCGACAGTCTCACCATCGGCCTGAAAGGCACGCAAACCGTGTCCTCTGGCGCCGTTGTGAACGACTGACCTGATGGTCTGTTTGGGCCGGCAGAGCGCCGGCCCATCTCCCTCCAATCTCGAACCATCGGAGTCTGACAAGATGGGAAATACTGCTTTGAAAAAGGTCGATGAACCCACGGGTGCAGGCCCGGTGACTGAACCCACTGAGGCCGAAGCGACCGCCGCCTCCGCCGCCAAGGCGGAACGCCAGGAAAAGATCTTCTCGCTCATCAATCGTGCATCGAAATTCCTCGATGTCTTCGCCCTCTCATGGGTAACGCCGCTTCTCATGATGGCAGCAGGCGACAGCCCCAAACGCAACCTGCCGCTCCTGACTGAGCGCCTGCTTATCCCGGTGATCGCCATTCTGGTTTTCCTGGGGGCCTGGGGCGTCCTGGCTCCGCAGGTGAAGACCTCACTCGGCGCCATTCCGGGACCAGTTGAGGTCTGGGAGCAGGCCCAGGTGCTGCATGCGGATCATGCCCAGGAAATGGAGCGCGCTGATGCCTTTTATGAGCGCCAGGCGGCCCGCAATGATGCTCTGATTGCCGCCGGCCGCGGCGATGAAGTGGCAAGCGCGTCCTATACCGGCAAATCGACCTATTACCAGCAGATCTGGACCAGCCTGCAGACCGTGTTCTTCGGCTTCTTCCTGGCTGTGGTCATCGCTGCGCCGCTCGGCATCCTGATGGGCATGTCCACAGCGATGAATGCGGCCTTCAACCCGCTGATCCAGATCTTCAAGCCGGTCTCGCCGCTGGCCTGGCTGCCCATCGTGACAATGGTCGTCTCCGCGACTGTGGCCACCGACTCCGGGATTTCCAAGTCCTTCCTCACCTCGGCGATCACGGTGACGCTGTGCTCGCTCTGGCCGACGCTGATCAACACCGCGCTGGGCGTGGCCTCTGTCGACAAGGATCTGGTCAATGTCGGCAAGGTGCTGAAGCTGAAGCCGAGTACGCAGATCACCAAGCTGATCCTGCCTTCGGCCCTGCCGCTGATCTTCACCGGCATGCGCTTGTCGCTGGGCGTGGGCTGGATGGTGCTAATCGCGGCGGAAATGCTCGCGCAGAACCCCGGCCTCGGGAAATTCGTCTGGGATGAGTTCCAGAACGGGTCTTCCCAGTCGCTCGCCAAGATCATCGTTGCAGTGCTCACCATCGGCATTATCGGCTTCCTGCTCGATCGTGTGATGTTCGCCCTGCAGACCATGTTCACCCACACCGCAACACGCTGAGGGGAGGCTGAAATGGCACTGCTTGAACTGAAGAATGTGTCCAAATGGTTCGGTGAAGATGCTGAACGTGTGGACGTCCTGAGCGATATCGATCTCGCGGTCGAAGAGGGCGAATTCGTTGCGATTGTCGGTTTTTCCGGCTCGGGCAAATCGACCCTGATCAACCTGATGGCCGGCCTCGAATTCCCTGATAAGGGCGAAGTGCTCTTCAAGGGCGAGGCGGTGGAAGGTCCCGCGCCGGACCGCGCCGTCTGCTTCCAGTCCTATTCCCTGATGCCCTGGATGACGGTGAAGGAGAATATCCGCCTGGCTGTGGACGCTGTGTTTCCCGGCGAAAGCAAGGCCGCGCGGAACGGCCGGGCGCAGAAATATATCGACATGGTGAGCCTCAGCCATGCCGTTGACCGGCGCCCGGCCGAACTTTCAGGCGGCATGCGCCAGCGTGTGGCGGTGGCCCGCTCGCTTGCCATGGACCCGAAAGTGCTGCTGCTTGATGAGCCGCTCTCGGCGCTCGACGCTCTGACGCGTGCCAATCTGCAGGACGAGATCACCTCGATCTGGGAACAGGACCGAAAAACGGTGGTGCTGATCACCAATGATGTGGACGAAGCCATCCTGCTGGCCGACCGGATCATCCCGCTCAATCCGGGTCCGAACGCCACGTTTGGTCCCTCCTTCAAAGTGGACCTGCCGCGCCCGCGCGAGCGCACTGCGATGAACCATGATGAGGGCTACAAGACGCTACGCCGGGATGTGACGGCCTATCTGATGGATGTCGGCGTGGCCAAGAAGCGCGCCCAGGTCGAGCCGCCCCTGCCGGACGTGACCCCGATCACGCTGGGCAAGCCGAAGGCTTACCGCCAGGCGTCTGAAACCTCGGGCATGAATGAAGAGCGCTATCTGGAATATTCCGATGTCAGCAAGGTTTATCCCACGCCGAAGGGGCCACTCACCGTGGTCGAAGGCTTCGACATCAAGGTGAAGAAGGGAGAGTTTGTCTCGATCATCGGCCATTCCGGGTGCGGAAAGTCTACCGTGCTGACCATGACGGCAGGCCTCAATGAGGTGAGCCGCGGCGGGATCATCCTCGACAATAAGGAAGTCGCGACCGCCGGCCCTGAGCGCGCCGTGGTCTTTCAGGCCCCATCCCTCTTCCCCTGGCTGACGGCGAAACAGAATGTTGCCGTGGGGGTCGACCGGGTCTACCCGGACGCAACGCGCGCCGAGCGTGAGCAGGTGGTAGAATACTATCTGCACAAGGTCGGGCTGGGCGACGCGATGGACAAGCTCGCCGCCGAGCTCTCCAACGGCATGCGCCAGCGTGTCGGCATCGCCCGCGCTTTCGCGCTCTCGCCCAAGCTCCTCCTGCTTGATGAGCCCTTCGGCATGCTCGACAGCCTGACGCGCTGGGAGCTGCAGGAAGTGTTGATGGAAGTCTGGCAGCGCACCCAGGTGACGGCCGCTTGCGTGACCCATGATGTCGATGAGGCCATCCTGCTGGCTGACCGCGTGATCATGATGACCAATGGCCCCAATGCCCGCATCGGCAAGGTGATGGAAATCGACATTCCGCGCCCGCGCACCCGCAAGGCCCTGCTCGAACACCCCGACTATTATCTCTATCGCGAGCAGGTCCTCAATTTTCTCGAAGAGTATGAAAAGGGCGCACACAAAACGCCCGCAGAGCCTGACCCTGACACCAAGACAGAGACGGAGGCGGCCTGATGGATACCGCAGTTGAAGCAACCACCCGTACCTTCATTTCTGTCTCGGAAGTCTGGGTGCCCGAAGATGGCAAGCTCGTCCTCGGCGAGGGCAATTACGGCTCGCTTGACGAGTTTGCCGAAGCCTCCCGCCAGGAAAGCTTCGAGAAGGGCGAAGGCCTGCCCGGCAAGGCCTGGGCTGATGCCAGGCCGATTGTGCTCAAATCCATGGATGGCTCCTATTTCAAACGCCAGGATGCGGCCAAGCAGGCCGGACTTACCTCCGGTGTCGCGATCCCCGTCTTCGCTGGCGATGAACTCAAGGCTGTCCTGGTCGTCCTGTGCAGCGATGATGAGACCCGCATGGGCGCGATCGAAGTCTGGGCCGACACCAATGGCATGATGCTGCTGCAAGAGGGCTATTATGGCGCGGCCAAGCATTTCGAATGGGTCTCCCAGCATACTCATTTCCCGCGCGGGCAGGGCCTGCCGGGCGGTGTCTGGGCAGCTTCCACGCCAATGCTGTTCCGCGATCTCGGCTCCGGCTATCGCTTCGTGCGCGCTGACAGTGCGGGCCGGGCGGGCCTGACCACCGGGCTTGGCCTGCCGGTTCCCGTGCCGGGCGACCAGGACATCGTCCTGACGCTGCTCTCGGCCAGAGGCACACCCATCGCGCGGCGGTTTGAGATCTGGGATGCGCGCGCGGCCAAGGTCGGCTCGTCCGGTGCGGCGATCCTCGCCGATGGCATCTGCGAAAGAGACGGCAAGCTCTGGGACGATGAGGCGCCGCAAAAGGTCTATGCCTTTCGCGGCGTGATCGGGCGCGCCCTCGGCACAGGGCTGCCGGTGGTTTCAAGCTCCAGCGTGGAAACAGCCGGCTACGCGTCCGTTGTTGCCCTGCCAATCCATCAGGCCGGCGAGCTGTCGCACGTCGTCGCCTGGTATTGCTGAGGGGAGCCGGCACAATGGCCCAACAAAAGCTTGTCATTATCGGTGCCGGCATGGCCGCCGGGCGCTTGCTGGAACACCTCTTCAAGGTGGACCCAGCCGCCTATGAGGTGACCCTGTTCAATGCCGAACCGCGCGGGACCTATAACCGCATCATGCTCTCGCCGGTGCTGTCGGGCGAGAAGAGCTATGGCGAAATCGTCACCCATGACGACGCCTGGTATGCCGAGAACAAGGTCGCCTGCCGGTTCGGGGAGCGGGTTGTGGATATTGATCGCGACCGCAAGGTCGTGATCGGCGAGAAGGGCGAGGTGGCCTATGACCGCCTTGTCATCGCGACCGGGTCCAACCCCTTCATCATCCCCCTGCCGGGCCATGATCTGCCCGGCGTGCTGGCCTATCGTGATGCCGACGATACCGACGCGATGATCGCGGCCTGCGAGCCGGGCGCGCGCGCTGTGGTCATTGGCGGCGGCCTACTCGGGCTTGAGGCGGCGGCGGGTCTGCGCCTGCGCGGCATGGACGTGACCGTCCTCCACCTGGCGCCAACCCTGATGGAACGCCAGCTCGACCCCTCAGCGGGCTACCTGCTCGAAAAGGAGCTTTCCACGCGCGGCATCGACATCCGCACCGGTGTCAACTCGAAGGAAATCTTCGGTGACGGCAAGGTCGAAGGTGTGCGGCTCGACGATGGCACCGAGATCCCGGCAAGCCTCGTGGTTATGGCCGTCGGCATTCGACCGAATGTGGCTGTCGGCAAGCAAGCGGGGCTGGATGTCGGACGCGGCATAAAGGTCGATGCCCGGATGCAGACCTCCGACCCGGCCATCTCTTCCATCGGGGAATGCGTCGAATTCGAGGGCAATTGCTACGGGCTGGTCGCGCCGCTCTTTGAGCAAGCCAAGATCTGCGCCCAGGCGCTGACTGGCGACACAGAACCGGCTTTCATTCACACAGAAACCGCCACCAAGCTGAAGGTGACCGGCGTGGACCTCTACTCCGCCGGCGACTTCGCCGATGGTGAGGATCGCGACGAAGTGGTGTTCCGCGACCCGGCGCGCGGCATCTACAAGCGCCTTGTGCTCAAGGATGGCTGCCTGATCGGTGCGGTGCTCTATGGCGAGACCTCCGACGGGGCCTGGTTCTTCGACAAGATCAAGACCGGCGAGCCTATCGCCGATGATGAGCGCGCCACGCTCATCTTCGGCCAGTCCTATGCCGGAGGGACCCCGCTGGACCCTATGGCGGCCGTTGCAGCCTTGCCGGATGAGGCAGAGATCTGCGGCTGTAACGGCGTATCAAAGGGTCAGATCCTCACCGCAATCGATGAGAACGGCCTGGCCGATCTCGAAGGCGTGCGCGCCTGCACCAAGGCATCTTCCTCCTGCGGCACCTGTACCGGCCTGGTAGAGAGCCTGCTCGCCTACAAGCTCGGCGATGCCTTCGTTGCCCCCGCCAAGAAAACCGTGTGCGGCTGCACCGATCTTGGCCATGATGATGTGCGCCGCCTGATCCTCTCTCAGGAGCTGAAATCCATCCCGGCCGTGATGCAGGAGCTGGGCTGGAAGACCTCCTGCGGCTGCGCCAAATGCCGTCCGGCGCTGAACTATTACCTGCTCGCCGCCTGGCCGGGGGAATACACCGATGATGGCCAGTCCCGCTTCATCAATGAGCGCGTCCACGCCAATATCCAGAAGGACGGCACTTATTCCGTCGTCCCGCGCGCCTGGGGCGGGGTGACGAGCGCGGATGAACTGCGCGCCATCGCCGATGTGGTCGACAAGTTCAAGATCCCGACGGTGAAATATACTGGCGGCCAGCGCATCGATATGCTGGGCGTGAAAAAGGAAGACCTGCCCGCCGTCTGGGCCGATCTCAACGCCGCCGGCATGGTCTCCGGCCATGCTTATGGCAAGTCGCTGCGCACGGTGAAGACCTGCGTTGGCTCGGACTGGTGCCGCGTGGGCACGCAGGATTCCACCGGACTCGGCATCAAGCTGGAAAAGCTGATGTGGGGCTCATGGACGCCGCACAAGGTGAAGCTGGCCGTATCCGGTTGCCCGCGCAATTGCGCCGAGGCCACCTGCAAGGATATCGGCGTCGTCTGTGTCGATAGCGGCTATGAGATCCACTTTGCTGGCGCGGCGGGCATGGAAGTGCGCGCCACTGATCTCCTGACCAAGGTGACGACCGAAGACGAAGCCATCGAGATGTGCACCGCCATCCTGCAGCTCTATCGCGAGCGGGGCTTCTATCTGGAGCGCATCTACAAATGGTCGGCCCGTGTCGGCATCGATAAAGTCCGTGAGCAGATTGTCGAGGACGCAGAAAACCGTGCTGCGCTCGTGGAACGGTTCCGGTATTCCCAACAATTCTCGCAATCCGATCCGTGGGCGGAGCGCGCCACAGGCGGGACGGATGCGCATGAATTCCAACCCCTCGAACTGGCGAAATAGGCGATGAGCATGACGACCGAAACCTGGATCGACCTGTGCGGGCTAGCCGATATCCCCCTGCGCGGGGCGCGCCGTGTGAAACTGGACGAAGATGAAATCGCCATCTTCCGTACCGCGAGCAATACCATCTATGCGATCAACAATCGCTGCCCGCACAAGGGCGGACCGCTGAGCGAAGGCATTGTGCATGACACAGGCGTGACCTGCCCGCTGCACGCCCTGATCATCGATCTGGAAACCGGGCAGGCGCGCGGCGCCGACACAGGATGTGTACGCACCTATCCGGTGGAAGTTCGCGAGAATCAGCGCGTCTTTCTCAAAGCCAGTGCAGGCTGACGGGCTGTGGGCGCGCGCAACAACCGGCCGGCCGAAACGGCGACCACCTGCCCCTATTGTGGCGTGGGCTGCGGCGTGCGCGTCACGCCGGATGTGAGCGGAGAAAGCGCCAGCGTGCGCGGTGATCCGGCACATCCCTCCAATTTCGGCAAGCTCTGCTCGAAGGGCTCGGCGCTGGGCGAAACGCTCAGCCTTGAGGAAAGACTGCTGTATCCCTCCGTGGACGGAAAGCGAGCCGACTGGGACATCGCGCTGGATCAGATCGCCAAGGGGTTCTCCGAGACCATTGCCGAGCATGGCCCCGACAGTGTGGCGCTCTATGTTTCCGGGCAGATCCTCACCGAGGATTATTATGTCGCCAACAAGCTGATGAAGGGCTTTATCGGCTCGGCCAATATCGACACCAATTCCCGGCTCTGCATGGCCTCCTCCGTGGTGGGGCACAAGCGCGCCTTTGGGGCCGACACGGTGCCGGGCTGTTATGAAGACTTGGAAGAAGCCGACCTCATCGTCATGGTCGGCAGCAATCTCGCCTGGTGCCACCCGATCCTGCACAGCCGTATCCTCGCCGCCCGGAAAAAGCGGGGTACACGGCTGGTCATCATAGACCCGCGCAAGACCGCCACGACCGATGCCGCAGACCTGCACCTGCCGATCCGTCCGGGTGCGGATGTCCTCTTGTTCAACGCCCTCTTCGCGCATCTCGCAGGCTCCGAAGCCGGCGATGTTGCCTTTGTCGAGAGATATACACGCGGCCTGGATGAAGCGCTCGCCGCCATAGCACCGTTGAGCCGGGCAGAACTCGCACGCGACACCGGCATCGCCGCTGGGGACATTGCAAAATTCTTCGGCTGGTTCGCAGAGACCCCGCGCACTGTCACCATCTATTCCCAGGGCGTGAACCAGTCCTCGGCGGGCTCAGACAAGGTCAATGCCATCCTCAATTGCCATCTGGTGACGGGCCGCATCGGCAAGCCGGGCTGTGGACCTTTCTCCGTCACCGGCCAACCCAATGCCATGGGCGGGCGCGAGGTCGGCGGGCTCGCCAACCAGCTCGCCGCGCATATGGATTTCGCGCCGGAAGATGTCGACAGGGTGAAGCGCTTCTGGAACGCGCCGAACATGGCGACAGAGCCCGGCCTGAAAGCGGTGGACCTGTTCGAGGCGGTTCATCGCGGGGAGGTCAAGGCGCTCTGGATCATGGCGACCAATCCGGTTGTCTCGCTGCCCGATGCCGACCGCGTGAAGGCGGCCATCGCGGCCTGTCCGCTTGTGGTGGTCTCCGAAGTGGTGGCCAATTCCGACACGGTGAAACTCGCCAATATCGCCCTGCCGGCCACGGGCTGGGGCGAAAAGACCGGCACGGTGACAAACTCCGAACGGCGCATCTCCCGACAGCGCAGTTTCCTGAAGGCCCCCGGCGAGGCGCGCCATGATTGGCAGGCGGTCTGCGAGGTCGCCCGGCGCATGGGCTTTGACGGGTTCGAGTTCGGCTCGCCCGCAGACATCTATCGCGAATATGCCGCCCTCTCGGCTTTCGAAAACAATGACAGCCGTGACTTCGATATCGGCGCGGATGCCGAGATCAGTAAAGCAGACTATGACGCGCTGGAGCCATATCAGTGGCCGAAGCCTGCGGGCCGCGCGCGCCCCGGTGCAGGAACTGGGGATCATCACCGCTTCTTCGCAGACGGCCAGTTCTATACGCCAGACCGGCGCGCCCGCTTCGTCGCGACGCCCTACCGCCCGGCGGCTTCGCAGCCCGGCCCGGCCACGCCCTTCATCCTGAATACAGGCCGCGTGCGCGACCATTGGCACACCATGACGCGCACCGGGAAATCGACCCGGTTGTCTGCCCATATTGCCGAGCCATTTCTGGAAGTGCACCCGAAGGATGCGGACAAGATCGGCCTGGCACCTGCCAGTCTGGCCGAATTGACCAATGCCTATGGCCGCGCCGTCTTGCGCGTGCTCATTACTGATCGTGCGCAACCAGGCACGGTGTTCGCGCCCATGCACTGGACCGACCGTTACAGCTCCAGCGGCAGGGTCGATGCCCTTGTCGCGCCGAATACGGATCCTGTTTCGGGCCAGCCGGAGTCCAAGCATGGGACCGTCTTCATCGCGCCCCTGAAAGCGGCCTGGTTTGGCTTCATGGTGACGCGCGAGGCGCTGACGCCAGAGCTTCTGAGCGAACTGGACTATTGGGCCGTTGCCAAGGCCGGATCGGGCTGGCGCTACGAACTGGCGGGCTCGGCGGAAATGTCAGACTGGCTCGGCAAGGCGATCCCGGCGGACGAGGCGCTCCAGCTTTCGAGCCGGCACGACCAGCTTGGGCGCGCCCTGGTTCAGGGCGACCGGCTTGAAGCTGCCATCATTGCCTCTTCCAATGGCCCGGTTGAGGCCGACCGGACCTGGCTGGCGGGCCTGCTGGACCTGCCCATTGATGGCGAAACGCGGATCGGCTTGCTGGCGGGGCGCCCGGCCATGGGCAAGTCCGCCGGCAAGATCATCTGTTCCTGTCTGGGCGTCGGCAGCGCCGCCATTCAGGAGGCGGTCCATGCCGGCGCGCTCAGCGTGGATGGCATTGGCGCGGCGACGGGCGCGGGCACCAATTGCGGCTCCTGCAAGCCTGAAATCCGCGCCATGCTTGAGCGCTTCAAGGCCGAGCACGCCCAATCCCAAACCATCGCGGCGGAGTAGGATCATGACTGGAAAACTCTCCCTTATCGGATGTGGTCCTGGCGCGGCGGACCTGCTCACCCTTCGTGCGGTGCAACGCATCGCCGAGGCCGATCTCATCCTCTATGACAGGCTGGTCGACCCGGAGGTGTTGGGACATGCGAGCCCTTCTGCGGAGCTTTGTTATGTCGGCAAGCAGTGCACCGATGGCGGGCGCCAGCAGGCCGATATCAACACGCTCCTGCGCGAGGCCCTTGCGGAGGGCCGCCGTGTGGCCCGCCTGAAATCCGGTGATCCGATGATCTTTGGCCGGGCCGCAGAGGAGATTGCCGTCGCCGTTTCCCTCGACGCGGAAATCGAGATTGTGCCCGGTGTCACCGCCGCGCTGGCTGCTGCTGCCGAGAGTGCGATCACAGTGACCGAACGCGCTGAGCTGCAGAGTTTTGTCGTCACCACAGGGCGATCTGCGGAAAAGGACAAGGAGCCGGACTGGGCCGAGCTCGTGAAGCCCGGCGTGTGCGTCGCCTTCTATATGAGCGTGGCGCAGGCCTGGCGCATCCAGACCGCCCTGATGGCGCGAGGCATTCCCGGCCATCTGCCCGCTGACTGGATCGAAAATGTCGGCAAGCCCGATTGCCGCTGGACGCGTTCGCGGCTGGACCGGTTGGCGCTCGATGCCCGCGAGCAGGGCGTGAAGAACCCGGCCATCCTCTTTATCCGCTATCCGCTGAGCGCTGCCGAGGCTGAGGCGGCACTGCCCGTCGCCGAGCGGGTCTGAGCATTTCAGGTTTCGGCGGACGCAGTAGATATCCGCGAATCCCCGCAACAGCGGGGACCCATGGGCGAAAGATACCCCAAGCACTCCCGGTTGCTAGATTGGTCCATGGACACCTGCCTTCGCAGGTGTCTGCAGCGCATATACGATTCTGCTGAACCTCAAGAGGCTCCAGGATTTGCTATTTCGCGAGGCTACTGACCTGGCTGGTATCAAGCGCGCCGAGGCGGCTTTCCTGATCGCGCACCGAGAAGCTGGAAATATAGCCATCGAGATTGGACGGATCGAACACGCGCCGATCGAGGAACAGGTCAGGGCCCATGGCGACGGCTTCACTTGCATCCTTGAGAAGCCAGGCATGAGAATGCACGCCTTCCAGTTTCTCATCCGCGCCTGGACAGGCAACGCCGAGAGGTTTCACCGCCTCGCAATAAATGTCAGGCCGGAAGGCGGCCTTCGCCACGGCGCCTGTGTCGATATCGGCGGGTGCCTCGCCCCAACGGATCATCTGGGAGAGAATCCATTTGGCATGCGAGCGCCAGGGGAAGTTTGCGGCATAGCGGTGGAACACGTTGAAGTCTGGCATGTCGACCCGCAACTCACCGCCGGTCTGGCGGTTCTTGCCGGTGAGCGATCCGACCACTTCATCGAAGGGCGCATTGACATAATCCGGGGTGGAAATGATCTGCGCCGCCGTGATCCGGTTGTCCATTTCATCGAGCCAGGCGCAGGTTTCCGATAGTGCCGCGAGCAATTTCAGATGCGTCTCATGATTGGCGCTGGCCCAGCTTTCGCGCACGGCGAGCACCTTTTCCGGCCCGTTGGACCAAATCTCTCCGGAGGTGATGAGGGTGCGCCCGATGCCCGCCACGACGGCGGCATTGTTCCAGGGCTCGCCAACGCAATACCCATCGATCTGACCCGACGCGAGCGCATCCACCACCAGCGACGGGGGCACGACAACCAGTTTGAGGTCACGCATCGGGTCGATCCCGGCCGCTGCCAGCCAATAGCGCAATTCCAGCGCATGCATGGAATGGGGATAGACATGAGCGAAAGTGAGCGGCTCCAGCCCATCTTCCTTACGCCGGTCGATGACCATTTTCAGCGCGTAGGCAGACAGCGGACGACGCGTGATGGTGTCCGGCGCCATCCCCGCCATGGCCTCAAAAAGGGCCGTCGATACCGTGATTGCATTGCCATTGAGGTTCAGTGTGAAGGCGGAAGTAAATTCACGTGGAAACGGCCCGACGCCGGCCGCCGAGGCCACGACCATAGGTGAGAGCATGTGCGCGCCGTCAATCGCGCCAGTCCCGAGCGCATCGCGCATGGCGGCCCAGGAGACGAAACGCTTCAGCGTCACATCCAAACCATGCGCGGTAAAAGCGCCGCGTTCCTTCGCAACCGCGAGCGGTGCGCAATCGGTGAGTTGGGCGAAACCGAGGGTTAGGGAAGTGGCCATCACTCGTCTGCCTTTCCGGTCTTGCCGGACAGCATGCCGACAATGGTCAGCACGTTTTCCGCGACATCCTTGAGTGGCTTGCCCTGTTGTTGGGACATGGTGCGCATTGAGGAAAAGGCCTGATCCTCCGTCATGCCATGATGCTGCATCAGGAGCCCCTTGGCGCGTTCGATCACCTTGCGGGCGGCGAGGTCTTCCTTGGTCTTCTTCAGCTCATTGCGCAGGCCATCCATATGCCGGAAGCGAGCAATGGCCGTGTCGATCAGCGGCTGGACGCGTTTGGGCTTCAGCCCGTCGATCACATAGGCGCTGACGCCCGCCTCAATAGCGTCGTGCATCCGGTCGCCGCCTTCTTCCTCCACAAACATGACGATGGGCTTGGGATTGGACTGGGCGACCAGACGCAGGCTTTCGATCGTGTCGCGATCGGGGGAATTGCAATCCATGATGATCACATCGGGGCTGATCCGGGCGATGAGATCGAGCAGGACCCGGCCATGGGTGGCGGTCGCGGTGTGGACAACGGCATTGGCGATCAGCCCGTCTTCGACCTGGCGTGCGCGCTCGGGGTCTTCATCAATCAGCAAAACGCAAAGGGGCGCGGCCTTTACGACCACGCCCTGCTCAGACATCAGTTCGGGTGCCTGCTCTTCAGAGAGCGAAGTCGAACTGGATCCAGAACTTGCTGGTATCTGTTGCGATGTCATCCGCGCTATAATCCGCAAATTTCAGGGTTATCCTGACTGAGTCCCATTTTGCAGACGCTGCGAGATTGAGTTCGCTACCGTAGTCCGCCCCTCCAACGTCTGCAGTGAAATCATGATAGACGGCGGTGAGGTTCAGGCCACTGAGCGGGCCGACATCCCCGACCTTGTAGCCAGCTTTTGCATAAATATCTTCCACGCCCGTGGCCGGAGTGGTCAAAAACTTGTCTGCCCAGCCCTGGAATTTGTGCAGCGTAGCAAGCGGGGTCTGGAATCCGCGCTGATCATCTCCGCCGAGCACCTCGATGCCGAGCCCGCCTGTAAAGGCGTCTACAGTGTAGCTGCCTTCCACGAGATAGTAGTCTGCGGTGTAGTCCAGGTTGCTGGAGCCATAGTCGGACTGGGTCGCATAGGACAGGGCATAGCCCAACTCGCCGGGACCAACCGGCTGTTTGCCGGCGAGCCGTGCGCCGATGGTCTGTGAGGAGAAGACACCGCCGGCATTGTCCACATCCACATTGTAGGCGAACCCTGTCAGCTTGCCGATCGGCGTCGGGTGGCTGAGATTGAGGAGATAGGTGTCACCGTCCCAACGGCCGATCGGGGAATCATCCCCAAAGATGCGGTTGACCTGGGTGATATAGGTAAAGTCGACTTTCAGGTCGCCGAGCGAGGTGTTCTGGATGCGCAGGCCATCAAAGGTCTGCTCATTCTGGCGCCAGCCGACATTGCCGACAAAACGGGCATCATCGAGCCCGATGCGCTGGCGGCCGAGCGTGATTGTGGTGTCTGGCAGCGAGGTGTTTGTGAGCTGGATGCGGTTCAGTTCGGTGGCATTCGGATCGGCCACGACCGGGTACATGGTCTTGCCATTGATGGTGGAATTGAAGTCATCGACAAAGTCGTCGATATGATCGAATTCGACGAGAAACTTGGTGTCCAGGAACTTTCCGGTCTCCAGGCCGGCGCGCAGGCGATAGGTTAGCGCGCTTGCTTCCTCGGGAAGCCCGTCCTGGTCCACGCCTTCATAACGCAGGCGGGCATTGAAGATCGGCTTGGTTTCGGCAAGTGCCGTCTCCCAGGCAGAGGCGGTTTCCTCAGCTTGGGCGACATTCAGAATGGACGTAGACAAAAGAGCGACCGGCACGAGCCCGGCGCGGAGATATTTGGTTGCAGACATGATCAGTCCTCGGATCGGAGCTGGCCGCAGCTGTCAGTTTGGGGGCGAGCCAGCATGAAGAAGGTAAGCCCAGGCAGCAGCGGCCCGGACGGGTTCACATCTTCATCACCGAAGAACTGCGCCCTGCTTCGGGCGCGAAGACTTTGACCATTCAAAGCTGACCTTAAAGACATCAGATCAGTGCAGGCGACAACAGAAACCGCCAAGTCGGGTTTCGTGGCGCACAATACAGGTCAGACAATGGGCTAGAAGATTGGCATTTGCCGAATTTTCGACCACTCTTGGCGCTGAGAGACATCTGGGGGCGGAGAGGATTCGGCACATGTCGCGCTGCGATGATCCAGATCGGCAAAGCTGACCGCCAGGTAACCGGTCGCTGTTTAACAATTCTTGCGAGACCTCGCACCACCGGTCTTTCCGATGACGAGAACGCGCTATGTCCCGTTTTCGCCGCTACGCGTGCCTCAGTCTATGACCATTTCATCCTTCATGGACACATCGCATTGGGGCTCATTCACTTTCCATTGCCCGCAAAGCAACCTCACCCTGACGGGCACGATCAACCAGTCGGGCCGCAGTGACATGCGCCATGCCCTCATGGAGGCAGCCCTTGAGTTTGCGAGGCTGGACAGTGCCGAGGATGGTGACTCATAAGCAGCACAGCTAACACCAGTCTCGCGAGATTAACCCCCCCGCCACCGCAACAATCTCTGCGAATATTGAGTTTTGATTGTGTCAAACTGTGAGCATCAAGCGATGCTGGAGATGAGTTCGCAGTAGACTGCGATCACCCCGATCAGGATTGATTCCAGAGCTGCCTTCCTCTACACGCGGTAATTGGAAGAACGGCATTCGACGCGCTTTGATCTCTTCGGTTTTGCGCGATCGAAATGGCTGTGAAACAGTGCCTTCCAGAAGACGGATCCAGGGTGGGATACAGACCATGAAACGAGTTTTCGTACTTGCAGCCGCAACGCTCATGCTGACCGCATGCTCCATGCGGGAAAAGCCGCTCATGCAGATTCAGGACATGCCGATCAGTGTTGAGGGTGGCGAAGCTGGCGTCAGCACTGCGATCAAGTCCACGCTTCGCGGCCGCGGCTGGCAGGTTGTTGATGAAGAACCGGGCGCGATTACGGCCCAGTTCATCAAACCGAATGCCGATGTCGGCCAGCACTCTGTGACCATCAATATTTCATATGATGCCGACAGCTATTCCTTCGACTATGTCGACAGCGAAAACATGCTCTACGACGCGTCCGACAAGACGATCCATCGCAACTATAATCGCTGGATCGCCAATCTTCAAAGCGATCTTGCACGCGCGGAATGATCGCTGATCCATTTTGAGCGCAGCCGGGACATCATTGCGCTGTGTCCCGGCCCTGCCTTCAAGTTGAGAACATCCCTGAACTGGTCGCGGGCTGCATCATGTCAGATCCGCATGAGGGAATTTCTTGCTTGCATTGCCCGCTCCAAAGCATGCAAGGCCTAGAGATCAACGGAGCGGTCGATTGGCGGACAACTGGGAAAAACAGTCGGAAAGAGGAACCCAGTTCTGGGTGCTTTTTGCTGCATGGCTTTACAAGCTGGCAGGCCGAACAGTTACGCTGATCATTATCTCACCGGCGATTCTGTTTTATTTCTTCACCGGTGAAGCCGCTCGCAAATCCTCCCAAGCCTATCTCAAACGCTCTTATCGCCTCGGCATGCTGGACAGGAAACCAAGCCTCTGGTCGTCCTTTCATCACTTCATGACTTTTGCCGGCTCGCTGATCGACAAGCTCGCGGGATGGACCGGCGGCATTGCCGCCAAGGATGTCGAAGGCGCCGACGATCCGGAGTTTTCAGCGGCAAAATCTTCGGGTCGCGGCGGGCTAGTTCTGACGGCCCATCTCGGCAATCCGGAACTGATCCGCGCTGTTGCAACCGTCGAAAACCGTTTCGCTGTGACCGTCCTGATGCACACAGAGAATGCGCAGAACTACAATAATGTGATCAAGCGGTTTTCCCCGACGTCCAGTGTCAACATTATTGAAGTCAGTTCCATCGATGTTCCGACCGCAATGGAGCTGTCTGCAGCGGTTGAGCGGGGCGAATGGGTTGTCATGGCGGCAGACAGGCTACCGCCACGCGACCGCAAGACCGATGACGCGATCACCAGCGATTTCCTCGGCGATACTGCTCTTTTTCCAGTTGGGCCCTATGTGCTCGCCTCGGCCCTGAAGTGCCCAGTGTACTTTCTTGTCTGTATTCGAACTCGGGACGAGAAACCCTTCCGGATCATCTTTCGGAAGATTGCGGATCAAGTGACCTTGCCAAGGCGCAATCGCCTGAATGCCATCCGCGGATATGCGCAAACCTATGTGGATTTTCTGACTGACGCGGTGAAGCAGGCGCCCTATCAGTGGTTCAACTTCTACGATTACTGGGATGAGTTCAGCGCCCGGTCAGGCGAGGTGGAGCCTTCAGACACTATTCAGGCTGGAAAGGAGACAGCAAGCTGATGCGCGCAATTCTTTCAGCTGAAGCGGAAACGCAGGTCCAGTTCCACCATCTGGATCCAATGAATATTGTCTGGCACGGCAACCATGCCGACTTCTTCGAGATCGCCCGCGTCGCCCTGATGGAGAAGATCAACTACAGCTACCCGCAGATGAACGACTCCGGCTTCGCCTGGCCGGTCATCGAGTTGAAGATCCGTTATGCCAAGCCAATCCTCTTCAGGATGCAGATCCTTATTCGCGCTGACCTTGTAGAGTGGGAAAACCGGCTCAAGGTCCAGTTCACAATATGGGATAAAGCGACCGATCAGCGCCTTTGCACCGGGCACACAGTGCAGGTTGCCGTTGACGCCGCGACCGGCGAAATGCTTTGGGAAACCCCGCCTGTCCTGCGCCAGAAACTGGAGCCTTATCTGTCATGATGCTTAAAAGCGGTATTGTCTTGGCGGGCTTGGCCGCGCTGTCAGTGATGGCGGTGGCCGAGGAGACCTGCCCGCCTCCGGAAACCATGGCCGCGCTGGTCGGCGAGCAGGCTTTTACGCAAACGCGGACCTTGTCAGGCGTTGACCGCCCCATCATCTCGAATGGGACGGTTGTTGTATCAGAGAACAGCGTTGTCTGGACCGTGACAGCCCCGGTCGAGATCAGCACCCGCGTTACAGAAGACGGTATCTTCCAGTCCGTGATGGGCGGTCCCGAAACGCCGCTCAATTCCAGCGGCGCAGGCAATCCGATCCTGACCGAGACCGGACTTCTCGCGATCATGCGCGGGGATCTTTCCGCATCGGAGAGCTATTATACCAGGACCATGTATGAACTCGCCGAGGATGGGTGGACGACCGAGCTTGCTCCAAAAAGCGAAACCGTCTCTCCCCATCTCACCTCCCTGACCCTCAAGGGCTGTACCGAGCTTGAGGAGATAACCATCCACCAGCCGAACGGCGATGCGGTCAATGTGGTCTTCGGAGTAGAATAATTGGACGCGCCGGGCTCAGAAAAGCCGCGCGCGCTGTTGGTGTTTCTCGCCCTGCTGTTGGTGTGTGGCGGCATCCTCACGGCTCGTTTTTCAGCCCCGACCCCGGTTTTCGATACCGATCTGCAATCCATCCTGCCACATGCAGATGAGCAAAAGCAGGCCCAGCAGGTTGCCGGGGTCCTGTCTTCTGTCTTTTCCGACCGTGTCGCCTTTCTGGTCGAAGCCGACTCGCCGGAACGCGCAAAGACCGCGCGTACAGCCCTGCAAGCCCAACTTGTTGCGGCCAACCTGTTCATTGACGACCAGGCTGACACGAGCGCAACGGGGCGATGGATCTTCGAAAATCGCCGAGAAATCCTGTGCGAGGCTTCCGCAGCCGAGTTTACCGAGGAAACCGCAGAGCAGGTCTGGCGCTCAGCCATTGGGCAGGTTTTCGGGGTCGGAATCCCGGTCACTGGCGAACAGTTGCAGGCCGACCCCTTCCTGCTGACCTATCGCCTGGCCGATTGCCTGTCAGGCGAGCTGGGCGCGGCCGGCACACAGGACGCGCTCCTGACCGGGCGGCTAACTTCACCTGCCGGTGCGTTTGAAACCCAGTCGGCAATTGCCGATATCCTGTCGGCCTGGCAGGCGGACTGGAGCGGGCAGGGTGTCCGGCTGGTGCGCATGGGGGCCGTCTTTCACGCCGCCCATGGTGCAGCCTCGGCCAAGCGCGAAGTCACCTTGATTGGCAGTATCAGCCTGGCTGGGGTCATTCTCATATTTCTCTTCGCCTTTCGGCGGCTCGGCTCACTCGTGCTCGTATCTCTTCTGATCGGATCTTCCATCCTTGCTGGTCTGAGCGCGACCCTGCTCGTCTTCCCGAAAGTGCATCTTCTGGTCCTGGTCTTTGCGGCGACGCTTGTCGGGATTGTCGCGGACTACGCCGTTCACGCCATGGCCGCCCGCTTCAGCAATGACTGGCCGGATGCGCAGACAAGCCGCTTACTCATTCGCCGCCCGCTGACCGTTTCCATGCTGACGACGGTGATTGGATTTGCCGGCCTGCTGTTTTTGAATGTCGGCATGTTGGCCCAACTGGCGGTTTTCGCGGTCAGCGGGATCGTCTCTGCCTGGCTACTGGTGCAATGGGTTCTCATCCCGTTTGATACACCTCCCTCCAATCGCGGTCCTAGAAAGCAGGCATGGACCGTGCGGGCGGAAAGGGCAGGGCGCTTGATCGGATACAGACCCGTTCTGATCGCCTGCTCAGCCCTGTTTGCAGGCCTGACCGTACTTGGAATAGCGCGCCACACCACGCTCGACGATGTGCGCAGGTTCCAGCCGCGCGACGCACAATTGCTCGCTGAGGAAGCCCAGATTGCGCGCTTGCTCAACACAAGCCCGGCAGACCTCTATCTCGTCTCTCAGGGAGCCACGCTGAACGAGGCGAAACGTGCTGAGGAAACAGCTGCCGGCATTCTTGGTGCGGACCAGATCAGTGGAGCTCGTTTCTCACGGTTCGATCCTTCCCAGGAAAAACGTGCCGCAGCGCGCGCCGTCATCGCAGACAGACTGGAAGCACCCTACCTTGGAGCAGCCCGTGAAATGTTCGGACTGAGAGAGGCTGAACCGGCCACACAGGCCGCTGCCGTTCGCCCGGACTGGCTGAACCAACTGCATCTGGAAACAGACGACGGAAAACACTTTCTGGTCGCTCCGGTCAGCCTCGCTTCT
The DNA here is from genome assembly GCA_022760335.1 of Hyphomonadaceae bacterium. Classification (GTDB taxonomy): domain Bacteria; phylum Pseudomonadota; class Alphaproteobacteria; order Caulobacterales; family Hyphomonadaceae; genus UBA5336. The sequence continues at coordinate 955 of JALEGE010000024.1, read as the reverse complement.
GGTCCCACACCCGCGCTTGGTGACAATGCGCATCTGGTCGACATCCCATCAACCTATTCCGACGCCTTTGCCCGTTATCGCCACCTGACAGGGGTCTCACTCTCGATCGCCTCGGTGATTGCGATGATCGCCGTCGTCCTGATTTTCAGAGACCCGAGATCGGCTCTGGTCGTCTTGTGTCCTTGTGCCGCCATGCTGGGCGGTATCTTCATTCCCTGCCTTTTCGGCATGCCGGTCTCATTTTTCTCCGTTGCAGCCGGCATGGTCCTGTTCGGTATCGGGATTGATTATGCAGCCTTTTTCTGGGAATCGCGCACGCGCCGGGAGAACTGGACTCTTGCCTCCGTTTTGATCGGCGCTGCAACAACGGAAGTTTCCATGGGCCTGCTCAGCCTTAGCGATACGTTTCCGGTGCAAAGCTTTGGAATAACGGTTGCGACAGGTGTTGTTTGCGCCTTGAGTTACACAATTCTGCTCTTGGGGCAGTCCAGTCGCGGGGAAAGCCTGGGTGAAACAGAAATCTTGTGATGTTTCCATTATCGGCGCAGGTCCATCCGGATCAATCGCCGCGTCATTGCTCGCCTCCAGGGGCTGGCAGGTGGAGGTCTTCGAAAGTCAGCATTTCCCGCGCTTTTCGATCGGCGAGAGTCTGCTGCCCATGTGTGTCACCCTGATGGAAGAAGCGGGCATGCTGGCAGAGGTCGAAGCCTGCAATTTCCAGTTCAAGGATGGCGCCGTCTTCTGGCGTGACGGGGAAACCGAGACGATAGATTTCCGCAAGAAGTCCTCGTCCGGTCCGGCAACAGTCTATCAGGTCCGTCGCGACCAGTTCGACGAGACGCTTGTTGACTGCGCAATGAGATCCGGCGCCCGCATGCATTTCGGTCACAGGGCAACCGGGTTTCGGCCCTCGCCGGCAAACCCGGTCCTGACCGTGGAGAACGAGGCCGGCGAG
>JALEGE010000023.1 GCA_022760335.1 Hyphomonadaceae bacterium | reverse complement strand
GATCGGCGACCCGGTCTGGCGGAGGGTTATGGTTTTGTCGGCCATGTTTCCTGCTCCTAATTGGTGACGTCGGCCATGCCGGCTTCGGACGCACCATCGGTACGGCGGCCAACAATGTCCTGAACCTTCAGGCCACGCTTGGCGGCCACCTGGCGGGGGCTGACCTGGCCTTTGAGGGCCTCAAACGTGGCACGGACCATGTTGTAGGGGTTGGAAGAGCCGATCGACTTGCCGACCACATCCTGCACGCCCAACACTTCCATCACCGCACGCATCGGACCACCGGCGATCACGCCCGTACCGGGAGGGGCTGCACGCAGCACGACACGGCCGGCACCATGGCGGCCCTTGCCATCATGATGCAGCGTGCGGCCTTCGCGCAGCGGTACGCGGACCATGTTGCGCTTGGCTTCCTCAGTTGCCTTGCGGATGGCTTCAGGCACTTCGCGGGCCTTGCCCTTGCCGAAGCCGGCACGGCCCTTCTGGTCGCCGACCACGACGAGCGCGGCGAAACCGAAATTCTTGCCGCCCTTCACCGTCTTGGCGACGCGGTTGATACCAACCAGCTTGTCGACAAATTCGGACTGCTCTTCTTCACGATTGTCACGATCGCGGCCACGGCCCCGGCCGCGCCCACCACGGTCATTTCCGCGTCCTTGCTGTTCAGCCATACCGGTCTCCTAGAACTTCAGGCCGCCCTCGCGGGCGGCATCCGCCAGGGCTTTCACCCGGCCGTGGAACATGTAGCCGCCGCGATCGAACACGACATCCTCGACCCCCGCTGCCTTGGCGCGCTCGGCCAGCAATGCGCCAACCTTGGCAGCCGCCGACTGATCGCCGCCGGTCGACAGCGCCTTCTTGAGGTCGGCCTCCAGCGAGGAGGCGGCCGCGAGGGTCACGCCCTTCTCGTCGTCGATCACCTGGGCGGAGATATTCTTGTGGCTGCGCGCCACGGTCAGGCGCGGGCGGCCATTGGCCAGCTTTTTCAGCCGGGTCCGGGTGCGCTGCGCGCGGCGGATCAGTTTGTCGCGAGGGGTTTTCATGGCTCTTACTTCTTCTTGCCTTCCTTGCGGCGGACATATTCGCCGACATAGCGCACACCCTTGCCTTTATAAGGCTCCGGCGGGCGATAGGACCGAATCTCTGCGGCCACCTGGCCGACCTGTTGCTTGTCGATGCCCTTGACGATGACTTCGGTCGGCTTGGGCGCAGCGAGCTCGATCCCATCCGGCGCAGCATAAACCACGTCATGCGAGAAGCCGAGGGCCAGTTTGAGATCCTTGCCCTGCATCTGTGCGCGATAACCAACGCCCTGGATTTCCAGACTCTTCTCAAAGCCCTCGCTGACACCCTGGATCATGTTGGCCAGCCGTGCACGCGAAGTGCCCCATTGCGTGCGCGCAGCCGGGTCGAGTGCCTCAGCAAATGTCGGCAGTTTCTTGCCGCGCGTCTTAAAGAGCTCAATCCGATCATTGGCGCGCTTCACCAGGTCTTCCCGGGGCGTGACACTCAGCTCGCCATTTTCCAGAGCGGGCGTAATGAGCTCAGACAGCGTCATGGACAAAAGGCCCAGCTTGCCTTTTGCCTCGACCGTCTGGCCGTTGATCTTCACTTCGGTTCCCGACGGGATCGGGATCGGAAGTTTGCCAATACGTGACATCTTTCTTGTCTCCTTTCCCGGCCTAGCTCACGCGGCAGAGAATTTCTCCGCCCACATTGTTTTCGCGCGCCATATTGTCGGACATGACACCTTTTGAGGTCGACAGGATCGAGATCCCGAGACCGTTGCGCTCCAGCGGAATGTCACCGACCGACGAATAGACCCGGCGGCCCGGCTTGGACACGCGCTTCAGGTCGTTGATGACAGGCGAGCCTTCGAAATATTTCAGCTCGATCTCGATATTCTTGTGGCCGTCTTTCTCAACCACGACGAAACCGCGAATGAAGCCTTCCGACTGGAGCACTTCCAGCACGTGCAGGCGCAGTTTCGAAGCCGGGGTGACGACCTTCGACATGTTCCGCATCTGCGCGTTGCGGATACGGGTGAGCATATCACCAAGGGGATCTGACAGGTTCATAGTCTCTCCTCCTTACCAGCTGGACTTCACGAGACCGGGGATCATGCCCTGGGAGCCGAGCTCCCGCAGCGCGATCCGCGACATGCGGAGTTTACGATAATAACCGCGCGGGCGGCCGGTGACTTCACACCGGTTGCGAATCCGCGACGGAGCGGAATTGCGCGGCAGCTCAGCAAGCTTCAGGCGGGCCTTGAAGCGCTCCTCCAGGGGGAGCTCCTCGTCCATGGCGATTGCCTTCAGCTTTTCGCGGCGCGCGGCGTATTTCTCCGCCAGGCGCGCGCGCTTGTTGTTCCGTTCGATTGCGCTTTTCTTGGCCATGTGCCTGTCGTCCTCTCGCGCTAATTCCGGAAGGGGAAGCCGCATTCGGCGAGCAACGCCTTGGCTTCCTCATCGGTTTGAGCGGTGGTGCACACGATGATGTCCAGTCCGCGAATGGTTTCCACCTGATCATAATTGATTTCGGGGAAAACGATGTGTTCCTTGACGCCCATGGCATAGTTGCCGCGGCCATCGAAGCTCTTGCCATTGAGGCCGCGGAAGTCCTTCACGCGCGGCAGGGCAATGGTCACCAGCCGGTCGAGGAATTCATACATCCGCTCACGGCGCAGGGTCACCTTGCAGCCAATCGGCATGCCTTCGCGCAGCTTGAAGCCGGCGATCGACTTGCGTGCCTTGGTGGTGATCGGCTTCTGGCCGGCAATCAGTTCAAGCTCGGCCACGGCCTGCTTGATCTTCTTGGAGTCGGCCACCGCCTCACCAACGCCCATATTGAGCACGACCTTGTCGAGCTTGGGCATCTGCATCGGGTTGGTGTATTGAAACTGCTCTTGCAGTTTGGGTACAATCTGCTCGCGATATTTCCGCTTCAGGCGGGCTTCGTATTCCATCACATCAGACATCGATCTGCTCCCCCGACCGCTTGGCGAAACGGGTCTTGCGGCCATGCTCATCGATCTTGAAACCGACGCGCACGGGCTTGCCGTCCACCGGGTCCTTGTGGGCCACGTTGGAAATATGGATCGGAGCCTCGAAACGCTTCAGGCCGCCGGGGTCCATCTGGTTGGGCTTCTGGTGGCGGGTCACCACGTTCACGCCTTGCACAACAACGCGATTATCATCGACAAGCACACGCAGCACTTCGCCTTCCGAGCCCTTGTAGCGCCCGGCCAGCACGACGACCGTATCGCCCTTTTTCACCTTCGCAGCCATGGCTACAACACCTCCGGAGCGAGCGAGATGATCTTCATGTGGTTCTTGGCGCGCAGTTCGCGGGGAACCGGGCCGAAGATCCGCGTGCCGATCGGCTCGCCATTATTGTTCACCAGCACCGCGGCATTGGTGTCGAAACGGATCACCGAGCCATCGGGGCGCATAATGTCCTTGGCCACGCGAACGACGACGGCCTTGCGGACATCGCCCTTCTTCACGCGGCCGGTCGGGATCGCTTCCTTCACCGACACCACAATGATGTCGCCGACGGAGGCATAGCGCCGCCCGGCTCCGCCCAGCACCTTGATGCACTGGACGCGGCGTGCACCGGAATTGTCGGCCACGCGCAGGTTGGATTGCATCTGGATCATGCGTCGTCACCTCCAGCGCCAGCACCTTCAACCAGTTCCCAGACCTTCAGCTTGGAGCGCGGGGGGCACTCCTGAATGGTCACGGTCTGACCCTCGACAGCCACATTGCCCTCATCATGGGCGTGGTACTTCTTCGAGCGGCGCACGATCTTCTTGTAGAGCGGGTGGAGGAATGTCCGGTCCACGCGCACAACGGCGGTCTTGTCCTGCTTGGTGGAGACGACCACACCTTCCATAACTCGCTTGGGCATTGCTCTGTCTCCTAGCCTTCTGCGCCCTGACGGGCCTTCTCACGCAGCACGGTGTTCACGCGGGCAACTTCCCGGCGCACTTCCGTCACGCGATGGGTCTTCTCAAGCTGGCCGGTGGCCGCCTGGAAGCGCAGGTTGAACTGTTCCTTTTTCAGCTTGGCGAGGTCCTCGCGCAGCTGGTCGACACTCTTTCCGCGAAGGTCTTCAGCGGCCATGACTAAATCCCCTCAATACGTTTGACGATCTTGGTCCGGATCGGCAGCTTGGCCGCGCCGAGGCGCAGGGCTTCGCGGGCGATCTCTTCCGAGACACCGTCGATTTCAAACAGGATGCGGCCCGGGGCCACGCGGGCGACCCAACGGTCGACCGACCCTTTACCCTTACCCATCCGCACTTCGATCGGCTTGGCCGACACAGGCAGGTCCGGGAAAATGCGGATCCACACACGGCCCTGACGCTTCATGTGGCGCGTCACGGCACGGCGGGTGGCTTCGATCTGGCGCGCGGTGACGCGCTCCGGCTCAAGCGCCTTCAGGCCGAAAGAGCCGAAATTCAGGCTCGTGCCGCCCTTGGAGGCCCCCTTGATGCGGCCCTTGAAGGCCTTGCGGTATTTTGTGCGCTTCGGTTGCAGCATTAGTTGCCTCCACCTTGCGGGCCGGACGCCGGACCACGGCCGCCGCCCGAACGGGCGCGTGCCTGGCCGGAGGATTCCAGCTTCTTGTCCTGGGCCATCGGATCATGCTCCATGATCTCGCCCTTGTAGATCCACACCTTGATGCCGATGATCCCGTAGGTCGTCAGCGCCTCGGCTGTGCCATAGTCGATATCGGCACGCAGCGTGTGCAGTGGCACCGAGCCTTCGGCATACTGTTCGGTCCGCGCGATTTCCGCACCACCGAGGCGACCGGCCACCATCACGCGGCAGCCCAGCGCGCCAAGACGCATGGCCGACTGGATAGAGCGCTTCATGGCGCGGCGGAAGCTCGCGCGGCGCTCCAACTGGCGGGCAATATCCTCAGCCACCAGATTGGCGTCGATTTCCGGCTTGCGCACCTCAACCAGGTTCACGCGCACTTCGTCGGAAACGATCTTCGACAAGTCGCCGCGCAGGGACTCAATGTCCGCGCCCTTCTTGCCGATCACCAGGCCCGGACGGGCGGTGTGAATCGTCACCAGGCATTTCTTGTGCGGGCGCTCGATCACGATCTTCGAGATCCCGGCCTGCTTCAGCTTGCCCTTGATGAAATTGCGAACCTTCAGGTCTTCATGCAGCAGACGGCCATATTCGGCGCTGTCGGCATACCAACGGCTGTCGGCGGTACGGTTGATACCGAGGCGCAGCCCGACCGGATTTACCTTCTGTCCCATCAGGCGGTCTCCGCTTCAACACTGGTGTCGCGCAGCACGATGGTGAGCTGGGCAAACGGTTTGTGGATACGTGCGGCGCGGCCACGGGCGCGGGCCCGGATACGCTTCATCACGAGGTTCTTGCCGACATGGGCTTCGGCAACCACCAGGCTGTCGATGTCCAGGTCATGATTGTTTTCCGCGTTCGCGATCGCACTCTTCAGGCATTTCAGCACGGCCTCGGCCGGGCGTTTGCGCGAGAAGGTCAGCTCGTTCACGGCGCGTCCAGCGGGCAGGCCGCGAATCTGCTGGGCCAGAAGGTTCAGCTTTTGCGGGCTGCCACGATGCATGCGCAGAACGGCGCGCGACTCGTTGGACGCCTGCTTCGGAGGGGCCTTAGGCTTTCCCATGACTACTTCCTCCGCGCTTTCTTGTCGGCGCCGTGGCCGTAATAGGTCCGCGTCGGCGCAAACTCGCCGAGCTTGTGGCCGACCATCTCTTCAGTGATCGTCACAGGCACAAACTTGTTGCCGTTATGGACCTGAAAATTCAGGCCAATGAATTGCGGCATGATGGTGGAGCGGCGCGACCAGGTCTTGATCACGGTGCGCTTTTCGGACTCGTGCGCGGCTTCGGCCTTCTTCAGAAGGTAGCCATCGACGAATGGGCCTTTCCAGGTGGAACGGGGCATGTCTCTCTCGCTCCCTTAGCGTTTGGCGTTGCGGCGGCGGATGATCAGGCGATCCGTCGACTTGTTGTTGCGGGTTTTCGGGCCACGGGTCTTCTTGCCCCAAGGCGTCACGGGGTGACGGCCACCGGAGGACTTGCCCTCACCACCACCATGGGGGTGGTCGAACGGGTTCATGACGACACCGCGCACGGATAGGCGCTTGCCCATATGGCGCTTGTTACCGGCCTTGCCGATCACCTTGTTCATATTGTCCGGATTGGACACCGCACCGATCGTCGCCAGGCACTGATCCGGCACGCGGCGCAGCTCGCCGGAGGTCAGCTTGACCTGGGCATAGCCGGACTCGCGGCCAACCAGCTGGGCGTAGCAGCCAGCCGAGCGGACCATCTGGGCGCCCTTTTTCGGCTTCATCTCGATATTGTGGATGATCGTGCCGACCGGGATATTCTTCAGCGGCAGGACATTGCCCGGCTTGATGTCAGCGGTTTCCGAGGTGACCACCGTGTCGCCGACCGCCAGACGCTGGGGCGCGATGATGTAGCTGACCTCGCCATCCTCATAGCGGATGAGCGCGATGAAAGCGGTGCGGTTCGGATCATATTCCAGGCGCTCGACCGTTGCAGGCACATCCCATTTGACGCGCTTGAAATCGATCTTGCGATAAAGACGCTTGGCACCGCCACCGATGCGGCGGGCCGTGATGCGGCCCTTATTGTTGCGCCCGCCCTTCTTGGTCAGACCCTCGGTGAGGGACTTTTCCGGACGGCCCTTGTAAAGCTCGGAACGATCGACCGTGACCAGCTCGCGGCGGCCCGGCGATGTCGGATTATATGTCTTCAAAGCCATATCTTAGTCTCCCCGCCGGTCCCTTAAAGGCCCGTCGTGACGTCGACGGACTGGCCGTCTTTCAGCGTCACGATGGCCTTCTTTACATCCGAGCGGCGACCGAGATGGCCGCGGAACCGCTTGGTTTTACCTTTCACACGCAGCGTATTCACCTTGGTGACATCCACCTTGAACAGGCTTTCCACAGCGCGCTTGATATCTTCCTTGGTCGCCTCAAGCGGCACACGGAAGATGATCTTGTTCTCTTCAGCCACCAGCGTCGCTTTCTCGGTGATCACCGGAGCGAGGATGACGTCATAATCACGGGTCTGAACCTCAGCCATGGATTAGCCCTCCGCCTTGGCGCCGGCAAAGCGCGCAGAAATGCCCTCAAGGGCGTCCTTGGTGACGACCAGTTTGTCGCGGCGCAGAATGTCGTACACATTCAGGCCAGCCACCGGCAGCACATCAATATGCGGGATGTTGCGCGCGGCCTTGGCGAAATTCTCGTCAACCTGGGTGCCGCCAATGATCAGCGCATTGGAAAGCTCCAGACCCTTCAGCTTGGCGACCAGCTCTTTCGTTTTCGGCGCATCCATGGTGGCCGCATCCAGCACGACGAGCGAGCCGTCTTTCACCTTGGACGACAGGGCGTGCGCCAGCGCCAGCTTGCGGACCTTTTTCGGCAGGTCATGGGCATGGCTGCGCACGCGGGGGCCGTGAGCCACACCGCCACCGACAAAGATCGGCGCATTCTTGGAGCCGTGACGCGCGCCGCCGGAACCTTTCTGGCGGATATACTTTTTCGTCGTCACGGAGACTTCCGAACGCGACTGGGTCTTGTGCGTGCCGGCCTGACGCTTGGCGAGCTGCCAGCGCACGGTGCGCTGCAGGATATCGCCGCGGATCTCTTCGATGCCGAAAATGGCATCGTCGAGCTTGGCTTTACCAGCCGACTTTCCGTCGAGGGTTTGAACTGCGAGTTCCATTATTCACCACCCTCTTTGAGCAGTTTCGCAAGGAGGTCCTGGTCGACCTTGGCGCGCGGGGTTCCGCCGGCGAGAATGTCTTTCGCCTGGGCCAGCCACTCTTCGCTCTCGGCCTTCTCGGTCACGCCAAGCTCTTCGAGCACAGCGGCGCGGTCTTCATCGGACGCATTCACGAAAGCCGACAGCGAGCCATAGCCCTTGTCTTTCAGCTGAGCCTCAGTTTCCGGACCAATGCCGTCGACCAGCACAATATTGTCAGCCGCCGAACCTTCGATTTTCACATCGCCAGCTTCCGGAGCTGCAGCCTCCGGCGCGCGGAACGAGCCGCCAGCCGGCGCATCGGCATGGATGGCTTTCTTCACAGCGTCGCGCACTTCAACCCAGCTGCCGTCGCCGCCGGGGATCGCGCCTTTAATAAGGATCAGGCCACGATCAACATCGGTGCGGACAATCTCAAGGTTCTGAACCGTGCGGCGTTCCTGACCATAATGACCGGCCATTTTCTTGCCCTTGAACACCTTGCCGGGGTCCTGGCACTGGCCGGTCGAACCGTGCGAACGGTGGGAGATGGACACACCGTGCGAGGCGCGCAGGCCGCCAAAGTTCCAGCGCTTCATGGCACCGGCAAAACCCTTACCAATCGTCAGACCGGAAACGTCGACCTTCTGACCCGCCACGAAATGGTCGGCCAGCACTTCGGCGCCCACTTCCGGCAGCTCACCCTTGGTGCGGAACTCCACCAGCTTGCGCTTGGGCGCAACACCAGCCTTGGCAAAACTGCCGCGCTGCGCCTTCGGCGTGCGCTTGGCCTTGGCCTCGCCCGCGCCCATCACAACAGCGGTGTAGCCATCATTGCGCGTGACGGTTTTCTTTTCTTTCTTGCGACCCTGATTGACCTGAACCTCACGGTCCTCATCGGTGCGCAGGGCAACGACCTGACAGCCCTCGAGACCGAGCACGGTCACCGGAATGTGACGGCCCTCTTCATCGAAGACGCGCGTCATGCCCAGCTTCTGGGCGAGCACGCCGGTACGCTCAGCAGGCAACGCCATTAGCGGCCTCCCTCGAGCTTGATTTCAATGCCGACACCAGCCGAAAGGTCGAGCTTCATCAGCGCGTCCACGGTTTGCGGGGTCGGGTCCACGATGTCGAGAATGCGCTTGTGGGTGCGCACTTCGAACTGCTCGCGGCTTTTCTTGTTCACGTGGGGCGACTTGTTGACCGTAAAGCGCTCGATCCGGGTCGGCAGCGGGATCGGGCCGCGCACATCCGCGCCCGTCCGCTTGGCCGTGGAAACGATCTCGCGGGCGGACATGTCCAGCGCGCGATGGTCAAAGGCCTTCAGCCTGATGCGAATGTTCTGGCGTTCCATCTCAACCTACCTGCCTTCAGGCCCGTCGGCCCGCAAAAACACTGAAACCGACCCGTACGCGCGCATTGGCGGCGCGGCGAGGCCGATTTCGGCAAATTCATTGTCCATCTCTTGGAGACGCGTCTACGCTATCTGCGTACAGCCATCCCGTCGAAGCGGCGTGAATACGTCCTCACCGCCGCGGGGTCAACACCCCATGTGAAAGAAATGTGAGCTTGTCAGCACTCAGTTTTCCACAGGCACTTCAATCTGGCCGGCAAGGCGCTGAATGGCGACCGACTTCACCCCGTCAACTGCTGGAGCAATGGCATCCAACCCGCTGGCCGCACTGCCATTGGCCACTTCCAGAAAGGTGATCTTCGTCCCCTCCTCTTCAGCTTCCAGGCGGATGGTCCACACCACATTGACGCCCATGCCCTGCAGCGGGCCAAAGGGCGCGTCCAGCACCAGCATCTTGCCTGTCTGGACTTGCATGACTTCGCCATGGGCCACGGATCCGCCATCCCAGTCCTCTCGCCACAATCCGCCGGCCTGAAGATCAAGCGACAAGGCTTCCGCTCGGCCCGAATAGGTATGGTCGGGATGCCACCAGCGCCTGGGATCAACGAGACGGTTCCAGGCCTCCTCCGGGCTCAACTCCGATATTGCTTCATGCTGCAGCGTATAATGATCAGGCGCCGAGGCGATGATGTCTGCCGAGGCCGGCACAGCGCCACCCAGAACGAGCGCGGCGATCAGGGCAAATTTCATGGGCGTCTCCTATATCGAGCGCATCTTCGCTCCGGCCTTATCGGGCCGCAAGATGGCACCGGACAGTTTCCCCGATCCGAACGTCAACTATTCGAGATCCGGCGCCTCATCGGCCAGCCGGTTTGCCAATGCCAGAAGGCGCTCGCGGCTCTTGATCTGCGCCGGATTTGGCACGCTGCTTTCACCGGGCGCATAAACGGCGATCTCAAGCTCTTCGCCTTCCGCGCGCAGATGGGCCAGGGACGCCCGCGCACATGCCTCCAGGAAAGCACGCACCGCCTGGCCCTCCCCTGCGGCAATATAAGTGCCATCATCTGGCCAGGCGAGATCCACACCGGGATACCCTTCTACAAGCACGCCGGCATTCACCTTATCCAGCATGGGCAACAGCGCGACAGCGCCATCGGCATGGAGGAAGAGATAGATCTCATAGGGGAAGCCCCCATCTTCAGAGAGCGTTTCTGCCGCAGTCAGTCCATCGCGCAGATATGCGAGCGCAAACTCGCTTGCCGGCTCATGCTCCCCTTCACGTGTTCCGATCACATGTTTTTCGTCATCCCACTCCAGGATGGCACAATCTGTGTCCAACTCGTCGGCTTCCAGGAAACTGCAATAGCGGCCTGTCGGAATTGGCGCTTCCGTGAGCCGGGCTTCGGGCGAGGCAACCGGCACGGCAGAGTGGTAGGCGCAAGCCGAGACAAGACCGAACATGGCCAACAGCCCCAGAACCACTGCAATATGTCTCGATGCCATGACCTGCCTCCCTTACAAGGCGTAAAAACTGCCGTCGGACGACTTCCCGGTAAGAGAGAAATGTGGCGAAAAAAGCCGCCGGCCTGCTGATGGGGTCGCTCAAGCACCGTGCATCTGCGCTGCAACCCTTGCCAGATCCGCGACATCGCCGCCGCAGATCTCTGCTTCATGCGCCAGGATCTGCGCGATCGGCCAGGTCCACCAGGCAATCTCTTCCAGCTGCCGAATCTCTTCAGCGGCATAGCGCGCCTTCACAGCCCGCGCTGGATTGCCCGCCACAATATGATAGGCTGGCACCTCGCCACGCACCACGGCGCCCGCGCCTATGATCGCGCCATTGCCGATCCGTGTCCCTGGCAGGATCTTCGCGCCCTGGCCGATCCAGACATCGTTTCCAATCACAGTGTCTGGTCCGGGCTCGGGCATGGAAGGGCGCCCCTCGACTGGCCCGCCGCCAAACACGGCGAAGGGAAAGCTGGAAATCCCATCATAGCGATGATTGGCAGACGCGGTGATGAACATCGCCCCATCGGCAATCTGGCAGAACCGGCCAATCACCAGTTTCTCGGGAGAAAAATCATAGAGATATGGCGCAAGGCGCGCGGCCCAGTCTTCGGGCGGGGTGAATGTGCTGGCATAGGAATAATCGCCAATCTCGATCCGGGGATGGTCAATCACCGCTTTCAGGAAAACGGTACCCTCATGGAAACTGCCATCCGGCAGAGGAACGGGATTGCGGGTGTGCGGGCTTGGAAAGCCCATGCGATGCGAGGCATCGGGCATGATGTGGTCCTTTCGATAACAGGCTTGGGTTTGCTCAGTAGATCGAAATGTTCACATCACCCTCCATTGGCTCTGACCTTCATATGGGAGGTCCCCCCCAAAAGAAAAGCCCCGGCCATTTTGTTTGATCCCGTATCGGCGCTTCGCACCTCACATGGATCGCGCTCAGGGCTGCCTTCATTCCAGCCCGCAGCCTTGAGCGCGATCCATCG
>JALEGE010000022.1 GCA_022760335.1 Hyphomonadaceae bacterium | reverse complement strand
CGGCCGATCACTTCGCCGACTTCGCCAGGCTCGCATTCAATGCAAAAGCCGTCGTCACCGCGCAGGGGTTTCTCGGTTTCAACGTCGAATTTCACGAATTTCACATGCGCATAGACCCGGGCTGCAAAGCCTGGGATCTTGCCGACTGCGCCGACCTTGCCGTCGAAATTCATGAAGGAGACATTGCCTTCGGTGGACCCATAGAATTCGGCGAGATGAGGGATGTTGAAACGGTCGAAGAATTTCTGCCAGATCTCCGGACGCAACCCGTTGCCAAAGCCGGTGCGGATCGAATGCTGTTTCTCTGCCGGGCTTTCCGGCGTGTTGAGGAGATAGCGGCAAAGCTCGCCAATATAGGCAAAGACAGTGGCCTTGTAGGTCACCGCATCTTCCCAGAAGCGGGAGGCGGAAAACTTTTCGCGCAAGATCACGGATGCACCCGTCTGTACCGCCAGACCAATGCCACATACCCCGCCTGTGCCGTGATAGAGCGGCAGGGTGATGTAAATCCTGTCAGCGGGGGTAATGCGGCAGGCCGCGATGAAGGTGCGCATCATGCCCTGCACGCGCATGTGCGGCAGTCGCGCAGCCTTGGGCAGGCCAGTCGTGCCGGAGGTGTAGACATAAAGCGCAAGATCCTGGGCGCGCACACTGGCACGGTATTCACGCGAAGGACGGGCATCGCTTTGCCGTTCCAGCGCGGCGCCGAAATCGTGCCGGGTCTCGTTTGTGGCGCCGCCCAGGGTCCATAGCTGTGGGGCGCCGTCCAGCAAATCATCCAGGCTGCCTGCGGCTTCATCCTGCTGGGCGCCAAAGATCACCCGGCTGGCATCGGAAATATTGATGCAATGAGCCAGTGCCTTGTCGGTGAGATTGTTATTGATCAGGGCAGTGACCACGCCAACCTTTGAAAGGCCATACCAGATGGCGACATATTCGGGCCGGTTTTCCATCACCAGGGCGACGCAATCGCCAGGGGTTAGTCCCTGTTCCAGCGCCCAATGGGCGACTTTGTTGGCATAGGCGTCAAGCTCGCCATAAGTCAGGATCTGGTCTTCGAAGCGGATGAAGACATTCGTGGTGTGGCGATCGACTGTGGCTTCGATATCGTCGGGCAGGAGTTGCTGGGAATCCGGCTCCAGCTTGCCGACGGTCTTCAAGGTCCGCAGCATTCCATTGACAACAGTCCAGTTCGACTTCAGCTCAGCCAACATACCCATCACACACCTGTCTCTTGTTTGTTCGAGGCTTTTTGGAACTCCTTTAGCGAGATGAGATTAAGATTGCGTATGGCGCGCGCCTATTTCAGCACGGCGCAGCCGACCCGTGCTCCGGCCCCGCCAATCGGCTGTGTGATATGATCGTCGCGCCCGGCATGAATGATCAGGGCAGCGAAATCGGAATCGCGCAGATCGTGCAGGCTGAACAGGTCGGAAAAGAATTCCATGCCCGCAGAGCCATCCTCGGCGGCATAGAGATTGGGCAGATCGCCCATTTCCGGGCCGGCGAGGTTTAACAGGCCATGGCCGCCCTCAATCTTGCCGAGATGTCCGCCTGACAGGGTGAACTTGCCCGCATCACTGCAATCGCCGACCTGGTGGATATGCAGGCCATGCCAGCCGGGCGAGACCGCGCCTGGCATCAGCGTCAGGCTGCCAAGCACACCGTTAGGCCCTTGATTGAGCACCGCCACGCCGATCTCCTGGCCCTCTCCGCCGACAATGACCGCTTCCACCGGCGACAGATCCGGGTCGAAAGCGGGCAGCGGCGCAGTGGTTGTGCAGGCGGTTAGCCCGGCGAGCGCGGACAGGATAAAAAGGCGCATATACATGAAGATTGGCTCCGGGCTGATGATTGGGATTAACATTAGCCTAACGCAAAGCCAGCGGGAGTCGAAGGAGGCGAAATGGCTTTTTCGCGCGCGGACAAGGTATTGGTCGAGCTTGGCCATTTCGAAAGCCGGGCGGCCGCGCGTGCGGCCATTGAGGCAGGGCGGGTCATGGCCAATGGCACGCTGGTGACGCGCCCGGCGCAGCCCCTGGACCCGGCCGCTGAGATCAAGGCTGAACCGGCCCATCCTTATGTCTCGCGCGCCGGGCTGAAGCTCGCCCATGGTCTGGCGCTGTGGCCTGATATTCGCGTTGAGGGCACTCATTGCCTGGATATCGGCGCCTCGACTGGCGGGTTCAGTCAGGTTTTGCTGGAACAGGGCGCACGCCATGTGGTGGCCGTGGATGTCGGCACGGGTCAATTGCACCCCCGGATTGCCGGCGATGTGCGTGTGACCAATCTTGAGCAGACAGACGCGCGTGACCTAACGGAGGATCAGATCGGCGCGCCGGATCTGATTGTCTGTGATGCGAGCTTCATTGCTTTGGAAAAGCTGCTCGGCCCGGTGCTGGCGAACATTGGCACGAAGGCGCGCTGTGACGGCATTTTGCTGTTCAAGCCGCAATTCCAGGTCGGGCGGAAAAATGTCGGGCGCGGCGGGATTGTGCGGGATGTGGACACGATCCGCGCCGCTGAGGCTGCATTTGCGGAGTGGCTTGCGGCAACCGGGTGGAAGATTGCCGATTGGGCCGACAGTCCGATCCGGGGCGGGGATGGCAATGCCGAGCGCCTGGTGTGGATCCAGAATTGCTGAGCGCAGACATCTCGACAGATCGGTCATGACGCGGCAAATTCTAGGTCATGGGACTATTCGACACCACAACGGCAAATCTGGGCAGGGCGCGCTATGCTGCCGCGCAAGGGCTGCGTAGCGCCTTTTATGGCGCGCAATATGCCGTGGCGCGGCGCCAGTCGGCGGGCTTCAACCGGCCCGGCGAGGCGCCTTTTCGGCCCGAGCATGGCAAGCCGGACCCGCGTGCGCTGCGGCGGGCTTTTTTCCGGCTCTGGGCGCAGGACAGGGCAAATATTGAGGCCGGGCTTTATGCGGCACCTAATGATGTGCGCCTGCGCGATCTGGTTTCGACGCTGAAACGGTCCCAGGCCTTTTTGCGCGATGTGCGCGAGGTCGACCGGCGCCGTGTGTCGCGCAGCGGGGTGGAAGTGCGCCAAGGGCCCGGCGCGGACCCGGAGCGTTATCCGGCCTATTATCGACAGAATTTCCATTATCAGACCGATGGCTGGCTGTCTGATGACAGCGCGCGCCTTTACGATCATCAGGTCGAAACTCTCTTCACCGGCGCCGGCGACGCCATGCGCCGAATGGCCCTGGCAGAGATCTCACGCGAGTTGAAAGGCCGTGACCAGCGTGCGGTCAGGCTGCTCGACCTGGCCTGTGGTACAGGACGCTTCACGGCGCAGATTTTGCGCACTTTCCCGAAGCTTCGCGCCAGTGCTCTGGACCTGTCGCCAAACTACACAGCGCGCGCGCGCAAGGCCCTGGCACCCTGGCCGCAAGTGGATGTGATGGAAGGCGCTGCCGAGGCCTTGCCACTGGAGGATGAGAGCTTTGATCTGATCGTCTCCGTCTATCTCTTCCACGAGTTGCCAGTGAAGATCCGCGAAAAGGCGATTGCCGAAGCCGCGCGCATATTGAAACCAGGCGGGTTGTTCATTGTCGCCGACAGTTTGCAATTCGGCGATACTGAAGGTCTCGATCCTTTCCTGGAGTATTTTCCAGAAGGTTTTCACGAGCCCTATTACAAGCAATTCCTCGGCTGGGATTTCGAGCCGGTCATGCGCGCGACCGGCTTCCAGCCCGAGCGGCTGGAAACGGCCTTCCTGACCAAAGTGAGAACCTGGCGGCTCGGCGCCTGAGGCCTATTCCGACGGCGGGTTCACAAGGCCGACGCGCATATCCTCGGCGACATAGATGCAGGTGCCGTCGGCAAACACGCGGCCATCAGCGATGCCCAGCACCAGCTTGCCACGGCGCACCTTCTTCATGTTGATCTCATAGCGTACCAGCTTGATGTCTGGGGTAATCTCGCCGGTAAAGCGCACCTTGCCGACACCCAGCGCGCGGCCCTTGCCCGGGCTGCCCGACCAGCCGAGCCAGTATCCAACGGCCTGCCACATGGCATCAAGGCCGAGGCAGCCCGGCATAACCGGATCGCCCGGGAAGTGGCACTTGAAGAACCAGAGATCGGGATCGACATCCATCTCGCCGATCACATTGCCCTTGCCGAATTCCCCGCCATCCACGGTGATCTCGGTGATCCGGTCCATCATCAGCATGGGCGGGGCGGGCAGTTGGGCGTTGCCTGGCCCGAAATACCCGCCTCGGCCCGAGGCCAGGAGGTCTTCCTTGGTATAGCTGGATTTCGGAGTGTGGTGATCGTGAGGGCCTGCCACTGGACGCCGCCTTTCTGGTTGTTTGCTAGGCTAGATGTTGCCGTGCGCAGGCGGCGTCAACACTAAGTTTCCGTGAACGGAAGCTCAGAAGGGTGCAGAGGCGTTGCCGGGGCGAGCTTCAGACAGGCCTGCGCCCCACAGGACAGGCAGGGCGGTCCAGCCGGCGATGCGGCCTGCCTCGACATGGCAGAAACCTGCTTCACAGCGCCCCAGGGACACCATCGCGCCCGGTTCAAGTCGGGCCAGCGCGCGTGACTGGGCATCGGGATGTGAGAAAACGGCTGCAGCGTCCAACACCATGGCGGTATCGGCTCTGGCCAGCATCCGGGCATGGACCCACACCTCGTCACCATCCGGATCGCGGACGAACCGCCAGTCGCGGGTTTCCTTGATGATCAGCATGGGTAAACCGGCGCGCTCATAGCGCCATGCAATATGATGATCCTGGCTGGGCCCGACGCGCCCGTTCACGGCCGCATAGCGCAGCGCCTCGAAGCGCGGAACAGGCTTGCCTGAGACATGGCTGACCGCGACGGAAATCGGCACCGGCTCCTGAGTGCGGGCCAGCGGTGTCCAGAGCATGCCGAGAGCAACGAGAAACAAGAGACTGACCGGGCGCAAAGCAGCTTCCTTTCTGGTGAGACAAGGGCACATCGCCAAGAAAACACCCTCTCATGAAGGAGGGGTAAAGCCTCAGACATTGGCGAGCCGCGTTCGCTCTGCTATCTGCAATATCAAGGGCTTGCTCGGCCCAAATCCAAAACAGAAATTGGGAGGCTGCATGTCGGCGCGGAAGCTAAGGGTTATCGTCACGCGCAAACTGCCCGCGCCGGTGGAATTGCGCCTGAAAGAACTGTTCGAAGCCGAGCTGAATGAAGACGACCAGCCTTTCTCTGAGGCGCGCCTGGCCGACGCCATGGGTCGCGCGGACGTACTGGTGCCCACCGTCACCGACAAGATCGATGCCCGCCTTATGGCCCGGGCTGGTCAGCAGCTGCGCCTGATCTCCCAGTTCGGCGCCGGGGTCGACAATATCGATGTGGAAAGCGCCGTGCAGCGCGGCATCACCGTTACCAACACGCCGGGCGTGCTGACCGATGACACCGCCGATGCGACCATGGCGCTGATCCTGTCTGTGCCGCGCCGCCTGTTCGAAGGCGCCGATGTGATGGAAGCGGGCGGTTTCACCGGCTGGAGTCCGACCTGGATGATGGGCCGGCGCATTGCCGGCAAGCGGCTCGGCATTATCGGCATGGGCCGGATCGGCCAGGCCGTGGCGCGCCGGGCCAAGGCTTTCGGGCTGCAGATCCACTACCACAATCGAAAGCCGGTCAGCTCCAAGATCGAGGATCTGCTGGGTGCAACCTATTGGGACAGCCTGGACCAGATGCTGGCGCGCATGGACATTGTCTCGGTGAACTGCCCGCACACGCCGGCCACTTTCCATCTGCTAAATTCCCGCCGCATTGACCTGATGAAGCCCGACAGTTTCATTATTAACACCGCGAGGGGCGAAGTGATCGACGAGGCCGCCCTGGCGCGCGCCATCGAAGCCGGCAAGATCGCCGGCGCGGGCCTGGATGTCTTCGAGCGCGAGCCGGCGGTAAATGAGAAGCTGAAAAGCCTGCCTAATGTCGTCCTGTTGCCGCATATGGGCTCGGCCACCATGGAAGGCCGCGTGGAAATGGGCGAAAAGGTCATCATCAACATCAAGACGTTTGCCGACGGCCACAAGCCGCCGGATCGCGTGGTGCCGGCGCTGCTTTAGGGGCGTTAGGGGTACGCTCTCCAAGCTGCACTACTCATAGTGAATATTGTTCAAGCTCAAATACCGCTCAATTGTTTGACGCTCATCTGCGCAATGGGCCGTCATTAAATCGATCTGCTCTTGCGGAAAGGATATTTGGACCTCTGCCAAGCTACGCGCGTTTAAATTGTGGACGACATACAACTCATTCGCGTCAAGCATATTGGCGATTTCCACTTCGAAGTCTTCTGCCAGTTCAATGTCACCGTCCATGCGCGCTTGACTGGCCGCATCACGAGCCTCGTTGGCATAGTCCGATCTGTGCAATGCGTGACGAATAAACAATTCAGCATCACTGCTCAGTTCCGGCGTCGTGCCTGAAATGCGAATTTGAGCTACGGAAAAGCTTGCACAACGCAAAGCAAGATACTGGTCTGCCGACGGAGTTCGCATACCCATGCCCATCGCGACTATGGCTTGCGCCCAGGACAGGAACTCATCTTCAAGCGGCACGGCATGCTCCAGAAGATATTCGTAACTGCCAGACTCCTGAGCCTTTTCGTATTCAGCACGCATTTGGCGATAGTCTGCATCGGAAACCGAAATGAGGGCGAATGCACCATCATTTTCCAAGGTGCGACTGCCTGCAGCGTCCTGGGCCAGCGCATGGCCAGAAAATAGTGCCAGACAGAGACTGGCAATACGGACCGAATTCATTCTGATGCCCCCCGACTCGTTACGACTTCTACCGCCCCTCAAGCCGGATCTGCCTCCGGCCGCCGACCGCACGCGTGCTGACCGGGGCGAATCCGAGCGCGCGGTAGGCCTCAATGGCGCGGACATTCTCCTCGTCCACATCGAGCGTCAGCGGCACGCCGGTGAAATCGCGGGCGACATCCAAAAGGCCCTGGCCGATGCCGCAGAAGCGCCAGTCGAGCTCGACCAGCAAATAGTTCACATAGGCCGTGCGCGCCGACAGCATGAGGAAGCCGACCACTTCGGTCTCGGCCTCGCCGACCTCGGCCACCCAGGTGTTGATATAGCGGCGGGTATCGACCCATTCGCTGGGCGCGGCCTGGGGTTCGGCCAGCCAGGTAAACTGGCTGACACAGTCCGCGAAGACATCTTCGCAATCAAAGCGGTCCTGCGCCTGGTATTCGCGGATCCGCCAGCCGGCTGCCGGGTGCGTAATCATCCGTGCAATCTAGGCACGGATTGCGGCAAGGTTAAGAGCTAATCTTTCCGGACTCTGCTGCCAGATACCCCCGATCCACTCTCAGCCTCATGGTGAGCGGAGACGAACCATGGGGCGGACTTTCTTGTTTGATCCCCGCTACGGGCTTTGCCCTTCGCGATGGATCACGCTCAAGGCTGCAGAGCCGTCCACAGCCTTGAGCCCGTCTCATGTGAGCGAAGCGATACGGAGACAGACAAGAAAACCCCTACATCTGCATCGTCCAGCCTTCCACGCCCATGGCGGCCTGGCGGGTGGCTTCCGACAGGGTGGGGTGGGCGTGGCAGGTGCGTGCAATGTCTTCCGAGGCTGCGCCGAACTCCATGGCGACGCAGATCTCGCCGATCATCTCACCGACCCCGACACCCAGCATATGCACGCCGAGGATCTTGTCGGTGGCCTTGTCGGCGAGGATTTTCACGAAGCCCTCGGTCTGGTGATTGGTGCGCGCGCGCGAATTGGCCATGAAGGGGAACTTGCCCTTCACATAGGCCACGCCAGCCGCTTTCAGCTCTTCTTCGGTCTTGCCGACCCAGGCCACTTCCGGGCTGGTGTACACTACGCTGGGCACCAGATCGTAATTCACATGGCCGGCTTTCCCGGCGATCAGCTCGGCCACCGCGGTGCCGTCATCCTCGGCCTTGTGGGCGAGCATCGGGCCGGCCACTGCATCGCCGATTGCCCAAACGCCGGGCGCCACCTTGAAATGGTCCGTGGTCTCGATGACGCCGCGCTTGTCGGTCTTGCCGCCGACATTTTCCAGGCCGAGACCTTCGGTATAGGGCCGGCGGCCCACGGCGACGATCACAACGTCAGCATCCAGCGTCTGGCTGTCGCCGCCCGCCGCCGGTTCCATGGAGAGCTTTAGCTTGGTCTTGAGCTTTTCAACGCCGGTGACTTTCTGGCCAAAATGGAAGGTGAGGCCCTGTTTTTCGAAGATCTTGCGCGCCTGGGTCGATATCTCCTTGTCGGCGGGCGGCAGGATGCGGTCGAGATATTCCACCACATGCACATCCGCGCCGAGACGCGACCAGACACAGCCCATTTCCAGGCCAATCACACCCGCGCCGATCAGGATCAGCGTCTTGGGGACAGATTTCAGTTTCAGCGCGCCGGTATTGGTCACCACGCGCTCCTCGTCCACTTCGATACCGGGTAGGCTGGTGGGCTCGGACCCGGTTGCGATGACAATATTCTTGGTCTCAAGCGTGGATTTGGAGCCGTCCTTGGCGGTCACTTCCACCTTGCCGGGTCCGACAATGCGGCCCTTGCCCATGATCTGGTCGACCTTGTTCTTCTTGAGCAGGAATTCCACGCCCTTTGTCAGGCCGCCAACGGCCTCATCCTTCTGGGCCATCATCTGTTTCAGATCCAGGTCCAGCTTGCCGATCTTGATGCCCATGCCGGCAAACTCGTTTTGTGCGGCGGAATACATTTCCGAGGCATGCAGCAGCGCCTTGGAGGGGATGCAGCCGACATTCAGGCAGGTGCCGCCCAGCGTGTCGCGCATTTCGATGCATGCGGTTTTCAGACCCAGCTGGCCAGCGCGGATCGCGCAATTGTAACCGCCGGGGCCGGCGCCGATGATGACGACATCATAAGTCTCAGACATGGGGGAGTAAGCCTTTGCAGTGCCAAGCGAATTTGGCCTCTACCTAAGGCTCGCCGCGCGCGCGATCAATGCGGCTTTTGGCGGAAGCTCTCACAATGTGCGTTTGCGTAAAATCAGGGCAAGGGTGATGAAGCCCAGCACGCCGGCCAACACGACGTCATCCAGCCAGAGCGAACTGTCCCCGCCAGAAGCGAGGATCGCGACGGCCAGGAAGGCGGCCAGCAGGGCCGAGAGCAGGCCGAGCCAGGCCCCGCCGGGCCAGCGGATGAGCGCCAGCGCGCCGCCCAGAATGGCCGCCAGCGCGCGCAGGCTGGGGATCAGGAAAACCGGATCGGCCAGGATGGCGAAATGGTTCGGGTCTGGCATGCGCGATGTGTACTGGCTGAAGGCCTGAAAGGTGCCCCAGCCCATCCACAGGCCCAGCAAAAGCAGTGCAAGCCCGACGCCCTGACGAAATACGATCATGTGACCCTCCCTTTGGCCTGGAAAGCTGGGCGCACCAGGCGCGTGCGTCAAGCGCTTACCAGGGCGGGGTGATCGAGGATATGGGGATTTCCTCGAATGGGCTATTTGAGCAGTTGAGACAGGAGCGCAATATTTCGAGAGAAGATACAAACCCTGATTATTTCGCGAAAAAGATGGCTTTCCTGACCGAGGATGCCACAATTCAGTAGGCGTCCGACATGAGACAGCGTGAAGATTGTCAATATGGGAGGGATATCATGAACTGGTTGCGTCGCGGCCTTATTGCGTTGGTTGTTCTTGCTGGTCTGGCCCTGATCGGGAGCCAGGTGTTCAAACGACAGATCGGTGAGGCCGTCTTCGAGCGTGCTGTTGCAAGCAATCTCGCGGTCGATCGGTCAGGAGAACTGCCGGACGGGATACATGTCTATCTTTGTGGAACCGGCTCGCCGATGCCCGATGTCACCCGCGCAGGTCCTTGCATTGGTGTACTCGCCGGGGATCAGGCTTTCATTTTCGATGCCGGTTCGGGCAGCGTTCGCAAGCTGGGATCCATGGGATTTCCGATGACGCGGCTGGAGGCCGCTTATCTGACCCATCTGCACTCCGATCATATAGACGGGCTCGGCGAACTGCTCCTGCAGGCCTGGATCACCGGTGAGCGCAACTCGCCGCTCCCGGTCTCCGGGCCGACCGGCACAGACATGGTCGTCAATGGACTGAACGCCGCCTATGAGATCGATCGCGGACTTCGCATCGCTCATCACGGTCCCGGCGTTGCTGACCCTGCCGGGTTTGGCGGCGCGCCGATGATCATCACCCTGCCAACTGGCCCGCAAGGCAGGCTCGTGGTGTATGATGAGGCAGGCATCCGCATCACGGCCATCCGGGTCTCCCATGCGCCCGTCGACCCGGCCTTCGGATACCGCATCGACTATGGCGGCCGATCCGTCGCGATTAGCGGCGACACCATCTACCATCCGGGATTTGTGGCCGGCGCCGAGGGCGTTGATGTCCTGCTACACGAGGCGTTGGACCCGGAAATGGTCGGGCAGCTGGAAGCGGCGCTGACAGCGCGTGGACGCGAGCGAATAGCGAAGATCATGAGCGACATTCCAAGCTATCATGCAACGCCGGAAGACGCCGCACGGGCCGCCAGTGAGGCCGGCGCGCGGGAACTTGTCTACTACCACACCATCCCGCCCTTGCCGGCGCGGATCATCCATCCGGTCTTTCTCGGCGAGGCGGGTGATATATTCGGCGGCCCCATCACCATTGGAGAAGACGGAATGATAATCTCGATGCCCGCCGGCGGGACGGAAATCGTGCACTCAAAGGCGTTCTGAGCTGAAGGACAGCGGCTAAGCCACCTTCACCATAAGTGGGCTTTCCGGCAGTTCCTCGCCGAAACAGCGCTGGTACATTTCTGCCACCAGCGGGCGTTCCAACTCGTCGCATTTGTTCAGGAAGGTCATGCGGAAGCTGTGGCCGAGATCGCCGAAGATGGCGAAGTTTTCCGCCCAGGTGATCACGGTCCGCGGGCTCATCACGGTGGAGATGTCGCCCGCCATGAAGGCGTTGCGGGTGAGGTCGGCCAGCGTCACCATCTTGCCGAGCGTGTCATCTTCCACGCCGGTGGCCTTGGCCTTGATGATTTCCACCTCGGCATCGTGTTCGAGATAGTTCAGCGTGGTGACGATCGACCAGCGGTCCATCTGGCCCTGATTGAGCTGTTGCGTGCCGTGATAGAGCCCGGTGGTGTCGCCGAGGCCCACCGTGTTGGTGGTGGCGAACAGGCGAAATTGCGGGTGCGGCTTGATCACCCGGTTCTGGTCGAGCAGCGTCAGGTTGCCCGAGGCTTCCAGCACGCGCTGGATCACGAACATCACATCCGGGCGCCCGGCATCATATTCATCAAACACCAGCGCCACGGGCCGCTGCAGCGCCCAGGGCAGGAGGCCTTCCTGGAATTCGGTGACCTGCTTGCCATCCTTGAGCACGATGGCGTCCTTGCCGACCAGGTCGATCCGGGAGACATGGCTGTCGAGGTTGATCCGCACCAGCGGCCAGTTCAGGCGCGCGGCGACCTGTTCGATATGGGTCGATTTCCCGGTGCCGTGATAGCCCTGCACCATCACCCGGCGATTATGGGTAAAGCCCGCCAGGATCGCCATGGTGGTCTGCGGGTCGAAGCGATAGGCCGGATCGAATTCCGGCACATATTCGCTCTTCTCCTTGAAGGCCATCGCTGTTGCATCAGTGTCGATGCCGAAGACATCGCGCACGCTAAGCGTCTCACTGGGGCTCAGATCGGTCAGGGTATCGGTGGTCACAGCGCTCATTTCAGGTCCGGATAGTCTTACGTCAAACCTGCTTCTAACACGCAGATCGCGCGCGCCAATCTTTCCCTTGCGAGACATACGCGCGCGGGATGTGAAGCTTTGGTCATAGAGGCCGGTCTGACCGAAGCTTAATTAGGCCGCATTTACGCTGCGCTTTACCCTCATCAGCGAGTGGAGCGGCTTGAGGGAGTTCAGCATGAGACATGTCTTGTTGGTCTTGGCAGTGGGGCTCACAGCGTGTGGAGGCGCAGAGCCCGGCGAAGAAACAGCGGCGCTGGAAGTTAATACACTGACCGTCGACTTTGAGGACACTGCCGATGCCGCCGTCTCCGAGTTGCAGGGCCTGAGCGAGGAATTCGCCGTGGTGGAAATGGCTGCGCGCACGCAAGATGCTTTCCGCGTCAACCGCAGCGCGGTCTTCACCGTTCAAGCCTATGATGACCAGCGCGAGATGCGCGTTAATGAGAGCTTTGACCTGAAAAACATGGATCGTACTGACAGCCCTGTGCTGACCGCACATGAGGCGCCAGGCTTTGTGATCCACACCTTCACTCTGGCGGAAGATGATGCATCGCGCATTCTTGCTGTACGACAAACTCTCTCGCGTATGAAGACGGCCGCGCCGGGCGAAAATGAGCTGTCGCTGAATGCTTATGTCACCGGATGTCTGAAGGATCCAAACAATCGGCCAGAAGATTTGAAGCTTTCCGTATTCCTGCGCATTCGACCGGATGGTGACTTCTTTCCTTTTTTCTCAGAGCAGGTGTTACCCGCAAGTGGTCCGGCTTACGCCGCCAGCTTCTGGACCCCCTGTGAGGAGAGCCGCGACTCCTGACAGGAGAGAGCCCTTGTAAAACAGGTTATTGATGTGTCTCCTCCCTTTGGGCTGAATTGGGAGGGCAGATCGGCATGATGCTGATTGATGAAGACACAGGACTTACAATGAAGCCGAAGGCGCCCTGGCACCTG
>JALEGE010000021.1 GCA_022760335.1 Hyphomonadaceae bacterium | reverse complement strand
TCAGATCAAAGCCGTCTCCAGAGGCGTGGCGTTTCTTCTTGGATGGGACGTGGCAGAGAACCTCGCCCGGCAAAATCACTAAACAGCTTCGCTGCTCCAGGCGCTCGTGTCCTCGGCTTCGCCTGCGGGCCGCGCAATCGCGCCTTGAGGTGTTTCACCGGCCCAGAACCGTCTGCCTTCACACGACCCATCGAAACACCAACCACTGGAGACATACATGATCAACAACGCAACATTCCAAATCATCGGCCGCATCGGGAAGATCAACGCCGGCGAGAAAGTCACACGTATCTCAGTCGCATCAGACCGCCAAGTCAAAGACAAGGACGGCAACTGGAACACTGAAGCAAGCTGGAACGACGTGACGATCTTCAACGAAGCCCTTCGCAAGCGCCTTGCCAATGAGAAAGTCGGTCGAAAGGGCAACCAGGTCATCTTCCAGGGGAGCATTCAGTCGAACTCCTACGAGAAAGACGGAAAGCGGGTCTACCAGACCAACCTCGTCGCCCAGGACTTTGACGTCCTCTCCTTCGCCAAAGACGCGGAGTGATCGGAACCGGATGGCGGCCAACCGGCCGCCGTCCCTCCCTCAACAAACATCAGACGAAGGACAGACCCATGACGTACCAACAAGCACTCGACCTGGCAGAATTCGAAGCGGACATCGCCCTGGAGAAATTTCTCGCAGCCTTTGAAGCAGATGAACATCCTGAAGTCATCGAGCTACTCAACGTCGAGGCCACGATCGCTCGGCGGCGCTATGATGAAGCGTATGAAGAAGATCTGGCTCACTGAGCCAGATCATCACCCAATCCCTGCTCAATCGCTCTCGTTCAATACAATAACAGCGGCGCCAATCTTCGCACCGAGTGCCCGCGGTGTCAGAATGCCGAAAGGATCGAGCAGGGATTTAATCTGTGCCAAACCGCTCCTTGATAGCGACCAATTGGTTTCGACAAAAGCCGGGCCTTGATCCAAGGTGAGGGTATCAATGTCCTTGGCACTGCAATCCACCAGTACGCCAATCTTGCCTCTGGCGCTTCTCAGGAACCCCAGAAGAGCATCCTTGTCAGAGATGCCACTACGTCTCATAGCATCGTAACGCTCAAATTGGCCGGGCTTTGGTTCATAGGCCACGACGCGCACACGTACCTTTTCATCTGTGTGTTTCAAGACCTGAGTTGGATTTTGGCCCTGCCGTCTGCTCCCACTTCCCTCTTTCTCCCCTATTGGGATTCTTGGTTTCGCCGTCTTTGCCGCCGCCAACGATTGAACTTCGGGGCCCCGCTGCTTGTGCTTTAGTGGATGCTTATATCCTGGTGGTGTCTTTATCCCCATCAGACTCCCTCCAGTGCTTCCATGAGATCACCTGTTAGGGCATGCGCCTCTTCCAGGGCCGTTGCCATATGGTTGGCGCTGATCCGCTTGAGTGGGTCCGATCTCATTTGATCTAGGACACGAGAAAGAAGGCCCCGTTTGCCCAAAGATGCAAACGCGTCCCGATTGTGCAACTGAGTATCGCAGCAGGGCAGTTCAGACAGAGATGTCAGGTCCTGCTTTTGAGATACGGTCAACTTGCCAACTGGCACTCGCTGAATGAGCAGGGCGACGGGGATTTCGATCTCCATCGTCTGATGAAGCCCGATCACATGCTCGAAGGTAACAAGCGCCTGAGTCATGTCCAATTGTGTCAGCGCAGACGGAATGATCACCAGGTTTGTATTGATCACACAGGCGTTGTTCAGCTCCGACCCGCCGCCTCTCGTGTCGATGATGCCGAAATCAAAACCCCGATTTTCAGACGCTTCAAATGCTTGCTCGAATGATCTGAGATCGTCAGCTTCATAAACTGCGATATCATCCGACCATGTATCGGCTTTGATTGCGTTTTCACGCCACTCAAGCAGCGGCATGTTTTCATCGGTGTCGATGAGAGCGACCTTCTTTCCCTTATGGGAAAGGGCCGATGTCACAGCCATCACCGCTGTTGTTTTACCTGCTCCACCTTTGAAGGATGCAAAAGTGATCAGCTGCATCTGGTTGTCCCGTCCAGATGTCGAAAGGTCGATTTATCGATAAGTCGATATGTCCAAATATTCAATTGTTGAAGTGTCCATCTGTCTGAAAGTCCAATAGTCGAAATATCGAATAAACGGATTTTTCCTCTCATGGGAGCAAGTATTGCTAAACAGAGGGTTAGGAGAACTAGGTAACACCCGCTCGTCTTGAGGCGTTAAGTTTAGATGAAGGGTACGTGGCAGGATATATGCAAAGGTAACACCTTTGCGCCACGTACCCCCGCCACCTGAGGGTGGCCGCCCGAGGGCTGATTGAAGCCATGAGACGAAGGAGCGGGGAATTGAACCAAACCGGTACCGCAAAAAGACGGCGCGCTGCGACAGACCTGAAGCCATGGAAGGGCAATTCTCCGATGGCGGACAAACGTCGTGGCCAGTGGAAGCAACGTGGCGGTGATGATGACGAGAGCGGTGTTGGCTTTGTCCATCTGAGCGCGAAGGTACGACCGGAAGAGAAAGAAGCGTTCAAACTGGCATGCAGGAAGATTGGCGTAACGCCAAACAAGGCGATACGAATTTTCGTTCGGCAATGTTGCGGTTATCTCGAAATCTCTGATGAAGCGCTCGAACATCTTGCAACAATCACGCATCAGATCAGCGGTGTTTCGACCAACATCAATCAGATCGCCAAGGCAGGAAACAGGACTCTCAGCCCGGACTACATCGCCTTTATGGAGGACCGAAAAGAACTGGGTGCCGCGCTTTCCGAACTCGAAGACATCATCCGGGAAATCGTCAATGTCGGGCGCCGTCGTTCTGATGGTTTGAGGAAATTGGAGGCAGTTCTGTCGGACGCCGCGGAGGCTGATGCATGACCATTCACCTGCCCCAGAACCTGATCCAGCAAGCGGCCAAGAAACAGCTCGTGTCTCCCGTCGATCTTGTCATGGGGGATCATTGGGCCGAGATCGATCTTGGTAATTCCATGCGGCTGTCTCTGCTTAAGGTGGCGCTGCAGAAGCAACAGGGTCCATCCGCAAAGGCCGGAGGTGGTTCGTCCACAACACGACTGAAGTTACCGCTGTCCGTCTTTCAAGGCGGCAGAAGCGCGATGGTCAAAGTCATCAAAAAGGGCGGCACGACCAATGCCCGCGGCATGCGCGATCAAATGTCATATTTGTCGAAAGACGGCGATGCAAAGCTCGAGCGCTCCGAACGTTATTTTGGCGTTGAACTTGATGAAGCCTCACAAGAGCGATTGATCAATTCCTGGGGCCTTTCTGGCGAGACAAAAACCCAATCCGATAAAACCACTCATATCGTTGTGAGTTTTCCAGCCGACGTCGACAATGATGCCGCCTACAGGGCCGGTCGCGCCTGGGCAGAGGAAGTATTTGCTTCCGGCAAGTATGGCGATGTCTATGATTATTACACTGCCTTCCACACCGACCGTGCGCACCCTCATATTCATGTGGTTATCAATCGCCGAGGCATGGAGAATGGCGACTGGCTGAAAATCTCCCGTGTCAGCCAATTCAACTACGATGAGTTCAGAGCCGTACAGGTCGAAGTTGCCGCGAGGGAAGGCATCCATCTGGACGCATCACCGCGATATGCGCGCGGTCTGTCCGACAGACCCATACCTGATGCGGAGATCCGCAGGGCCGAAAGGGAAGGGAGGAAGCCCGAGGCTCCCTCCCATACCAGAGTGACTGCTATGAGGGCGGCCGCCAGCATCGCTCTTTATGCCGGTCAGTACTCTACTGATGCCCGGCTCTTGAGGAAGCAGTTCCCGGCTCTGTCCAAGGCGCTAGCCGAGATGGCAGCCACCCTGCTGTCGGGTCGCGAGCTCGCTGGCGGACAAACCAGGCAATCCAAAACCACTCTTGAAGAGGCCAATCACGCAAGCGAGTTCATCATGTCCAGACGATCAGAAATCCTAGCCGACATTAAAGAGATCGATGCAGAGATCGCCACGATCCCGGTTGGCAAAGAGCGATCGATGCTTGAGCGCGATGCCTCGCGGATCAAGGCCGAAGCGGCACGACATCTGACGGACGTGGCCGACCTGATCATCCATACCCGCGAAAATCCCGACGGGCTGTACAAAGGACTGGAGGCACAAGACGGGATTGAGAAGACCGTAAAAGAAAGTGCCGATGTTCAGATCGCCGCTTTAGCCAGGTCAGCGGGGATTGATCCCGAAAAACTGATCAGCCGCTATGACCGATCTGCCGCTGCGTCCATTGGTTTGGCTGAGGGTTGGCGCAGGGATGAGCTGGAGGACATTCAAAAGAACCTCACTTATCAGCCTGACACGCCAAAATCGAAAATCGAAGAGCTGACCCAGGCAGCCTATGACGAGCTGCATCGCAATGCGCTCCAAACCTACCGCAAGGCAGAGCGGGAGCTGGAAGCGCATGGAAGAAGAAAGAAAGAGCTGCACCGGATCGCGAAACTAATCCGTGAAGGGCGCAGGCTTGATCAGGCTCAGGAGGAAGGGCTCCGCAGAACTGTAAAGGACACCCTGACCACATCGGAACTGAGAGAGTTGGAAGCCGGCCAATCCAAAGTCTTCCGACATGTGGCCAAAAGTATCGATCAGCAGCGGGCGCTCAGCCGGCGTTATCTCGAATCTGAACTTCAAGATGCTGAAGGAGCAAGGAAGCTGCAGCTCACAACGGCCTTGGCCAAAATCGATCGCGATGCGGACCTGGCGGCACAGCGCGTATCCGATCAGACGCGCAGATCCAAAGATCGCGGACACGGACTATAATGCGCGCGCCCATAAAGAAAATCCTGCAGGATGCGCTGATCTTCGGATTTGTCGGACTGATGATGGGCAGCGTCGTCGGCATTATTGTCGCCAGTGCCTATGCGGTCATCAAGCAAGGCGGCAAGTTCAACGATGTTGAAGGCTTCGAGATACTCGACTTTGCTCCCTGGGTGGTCGGCCAGTTGCGGGAGCCTTTTGAAACCGGTGCCCTGATCATAGGAGCAGCAGCGCTTATCGGCATGATCGGTTTCATAGCCCTTTCCCATCGACCTCGACTGAGCAGTCACGGATCAGCGCGATGGGCTACTAAAGATGAGCTCAAGCGGGCCGGTCTCGCCGTCAAATTGAAACACCTGTCTGGCCCAATCTATGCCAAGCTCGGTTCACCAAAAGGGCAGGGCGAATACATCACCTCAAGTGACATCCCCCATAGTTTTATCTGTGCACCGACAGGATCGGGAAAGGGGGTCGGCATCGTTATTCCGACATTGCTCACTTATGGCGGCTCCGTCATATGCCTTGATGTGAAGGGAGAGAATTTTAATAAAACGGCTCGGGCCCGGGCGGCTTTAGGTGACAAGATTTATCGCTTCTCGCCCCTCGATGAGCGCAATGAATCACATCGGTTTAATCCGCTCGAAGGCGTAACCAAACTGCCGCCAGAGCGGCGTTTTACCGAAGCCAAACGCATTGCCGAAAGCTTCATCGTCATGCCTGGTGACAATGTTCAGGGTTTTCTGATCAGCGCCAAGGAGATCTTTGCCGCCAGCGTTCTTGTCGTGATCGAGCGCGGCACGCCGACCATCTCAGCTATTTATGACCTGTTGAGCCAGGGCGGGGACTTCAACGAGCTGTTTGAGAAGCTTGCCGGTGAGACCAATATTCCGGAGGCCAAATCGATCTATGGCCGGATGGAGGGCATCGCCGATCGCACCCTTTCTGCCTACATGTCGGTTCTGTTTGATGGAGGCCTTGGTCTCTGGCGGGACGGGTTAGTGCGCGCCGCAACGGAAACATCGGATTTCGACATATCCGAACTCAGGCGAACTCCCGCTTCGATCTACATCGTCGTTGCGCCCAATGATCTGGCTGTCCTCGCACCGGTCGTGCGATTGCTCTTCCAGCAAGCTGTTGCCATTCTTCAGACCTCTGAACCGGGTGAAGATGAGCCCTATCCAGTGCTGTTCCTTCTGGATGAGTTTCCGCAACTCGGTCGCATGACTGCTCTCAGCCAGGCAATTTCGACCATCCGATCTTATGGCGGGCGCATGATGATCGTCGCGCAGTCTCTGGCGCAGCTCAG
>JALEGE010000002.1 GCA_022760335.1 Hyphomonadaceae bacterium | reverse complement strand
GTTGAGATCGCTTCCCGCCAGGACATGGATGTTTTCATCCGCCATTTCCTGACGCAGCGCCTGCCAGCGATCCTGCTGGTCTTCCATCAGTTTACCGGCCGCTTCCTCGATCCGCGCGACCTGCTGGGCTGGCGTGAGCCCGTCCTGGCCGGGCCGGCTGAGCCCAGCGCGCACCTGCTCGCGCAGGCCGGCATAGCGTACCATGTAAAATTCATCGAGATTGCTGGCCGAAATCGACAAGAAACGCAGGCGTTCCAAAAGCGGATGGTCTGGATTGGCGGTTTCCTCCAGCACACGCTCATTGAACTGCAGCCATGAGAGTTCGCGGTTCAGAAACCGCTCTGGCAATTCCATCATGTTCCGCTTCTTCTTGCGGGGCTTTGCCGGGGTGGGTGTCGCAGAATCAGCCATCGCCTATGCCCTCGCCAGTCTCGTCATCCTGGCCATACATGTCTTCAATCACGCTCCTGGCGAGCAGAACCGTGAGATCACGCCCTGGCCCCGCCTGCCCGGCCAATCGTGTGGCACACGCCTCGATGTCTGCAAAGGTGCGTTTCAGGCGCGGTGCAAGATACCGCACAACTTCCTGCGGCAAGGTCTGGAATTTACGCGCCAGGAGACTGGTCAGGCGAATGCCGATCATCTCCTCATCGGGGCGCTCCAGTTCAACTGTGGGCATGGCGGCCAGCCGGGACGCAAGATCCCTGTTCTCGACCGGCCAGGCCAATGGCGGAGCATCTGCCGTCAATAACAGCCGCCCCCCCATCTCCCCGACACGATTGACAAGGCTGAGCAGGAAATCCTCGGGCAAGCCGCGGTCACCCGGATCAATCGCCAACGCGCCGCCGGAAAGAACCGCATCCACATCCATCCCGCTGACCTCTTGCGGCTCCAGGACACGGCCGCCCAGACTGTTGGCCCAGGCTTGGGCAAGGGTCGTGCGGCCTGAACGTGGCGGCCCGGTCAGGCAGGCGACCGGAAAAGGCCAGTCGGCCGCCTGTTGAAGAAAGGCAATGGCACCCGTATTCGACGCGCCCCGATCAAGCGCCTCGAAGCTTTGCGGTGGCGCGGCAAATTCGAAGCTGGACTGGACCAGCGGCGTGCCGATCCGGTCCCCTCCCCTGCTCACGGCGCAATCGTCAGGGCTGAGGTCAGGACCCAACCAGCCGGGTCGGTGTCCAGTTCGACCCCGCGCTGTCGCAAGTCGTGGATCAACCGCTCATGGGTTCCGGCATAGGCAAAGCGCACCAGTGCGCCATCACGCGCAATCGCCTGGGTTTGAAACTCGAACACCAAAGGAGACCGGGCCAAAGCGCCACGCAACGTGTTCCACTCGACAATTGAAGTGTAGAGCACATTGGCGGCGATGATTGTGCGGGTCTCGTCACGGATGATGGCACTGCGCTTCCAAGTCTCGCTGAGCAGAGCGGCAGCGGCCTCGGCAGCTTCAGGCAAGGTGGCGGCATAGTCAGTGCGGCCTATCGCGGTCAGCCCGGCGCGCGTAACCAGCGTCAGATCCACTGCATAGGCGCCGGGACTGCCCCGCAGCTCTGCGATGATGCCACGCTCAGCCCCCAGAATTCGGATATCGGTTTCAATATCCTGCCAGCCAAGAATCGGTCCGACAGGCACATTGGGCGATGTAATAAAGGGCGCAAGTTCGCCATCATCGCGTTCGGGCCAGGCCGCGCTCCAGGCAAAATCGGAGTTTCCGTTGCCAACCGGAATGATCATCGCCATAGGCGCCTGGCTGTCGACATAAGGGATGCCCTGCTCTTCCAGAAATGCACGCACCGTAAGCGGGTTGAGCACAGCCGAGAGCACGCCGCGATAGCGCCCACCACCACGGCTTTCTTCCTGCACATCTACCGCAGCGGCAAGCCGGTCAGCCACCTCATTGGTGATAACCACACCGCCCACAGCAGCCAGATCTTCCGGCAGTGTGATCTTGGCAATCAGACCTTCCGCGCCAAGCCGCCGGGCATCAGCCAAGGCCAGCTGCTGGGCCTCGATTACGCTGGGCGCGCGCCGGTCCACGGGAATGTCGGTGATCGTATAGACCGAGCGTGTATCGGCCAATGCTGGAAGCGCGATAACGAGAAATGCGGCAAGAGCCAGAAGGATGGTGCGAATCATGTCAGCAGCGCTCCTAGAAACTTCATCCACGCCTTAGCAGGCTGCGGCGCTGCTTAGAACCGCTTACCCGCACTGGCGCCCTATTTTTCCCCATGGTATCGCGTCGTTTTGATGACAGACTCACAGAATAAACCTCTCACCTATCGCGATGCTGGCGTCGATATCGAAGCCGGAAACGCACTCGTGGATGCGATTGGCCCCATGGCGAAGGCGACCGCGCGCTCGGGCGTGATGGGCGGACTTGGTGGTTTCGGCGCGCTGTTCGACCTGAAAGCGGCTGGATATGACGATCCGGTTCTCGTCTCGGGGACAGATGGTGTCGGCACAAAGCTGATGCTTGCCTTTGCGACCGGGCACCACAATACGATTGGCATAGACTTGGTGGCCATGTGCGCCAATGATGTGCTGGCACAGGGCGCAGAGCCTCTGTTCTTCCTGGACTATTTCGCCACGGGCAAACTGGAGGCCGGCGTGGCCGAGCAGGTGGTCTCGGGCATCGCCGAGGGTTGCCGCCAGGCTGGATGCGCCCTGATCGGCGGCGAGACGGCGGAAATGCCAGGCATGTACCCGCCTGGACATTATGACCTCGCCGGCTTTGTTGTCGGGGCGGTGAACCGCGATCGCATGCTGCCGCGCCATGATGCCATGCACGCCGGCGACGTGCTGATCGGCCTCACCAGTTCCGGGCCGCATTCGAATGGCTACAGCCTGATCCGCAAAGTGGTCGAGCGCGCTGGTGTGGATCTCGCCGCGCCCTGTTCTTTCGCATCAGGAACATGGGGCGAGGTTTTGCTGTCGCCGACGCGGCTTTACTCCAAGCCGGTGCTGCCACTCATCAAGGCGGGCCTGGTGAAAGGCCTTGCCCATATCACCGGCGGCGGCCTGACTGAGAATGCTCCACGCATGTGCCCGGCACATCTGGCTCCCAGTATCGACTATGAGGCATGGAGCCCACCGGCAATTTTCGACTGGCTCGCCACTGAAGGCGGGATCGAGGATACGGAAATGCGGCGCACCTTCAATCTCGGGATTGGCATGGTATTGGCGGTCGACAAGACCGATGCGGATCATGTGCTCGAAAGCCTGCGCGCGGCAGGTGAGATTCCTACACTGATCGGTGAGCTTGCCGCCTCATGACACGTATCCCCTTCGCCGTCATGATCTCCGGGCGCGGCTCGAACATGATCGCTCTGTTGCGCGCTGCGGAGGATGAGGACTTTCCCGGACTGCCTGTCCTGGTTCTCTCAAACAAGCCGGATGCGGGTGGCCTGCTCGCTGCACGCGCACACGGCGTGCCTTCACTTTGCATCGATCACCGTGTCTTCAAGAAGGACCGCGAAGCCTTTGAACGTGAAGTGGATGCAGCCTTGCGCGCGGCCGGCGCAGAGTTCGTCGCGCTTGCCGGTTTCATGCGCGTGTTGACACCCTGGTTCGTGCATCGCTGGGCCGGGCGTCTGATCAACATCCACCCATCTCTTCTGCCGAAGTACAAGGGTCTCGACACCCATGCCCGCGCCATTGAAGCCGGAGATGCCGAAGCCGGCTGCACGGTGCACTATGTCAATGAAGGTGTCGATGAAGGCACGATCATCGACCAGGCCCGTGTCCCCATTTTGCCGGGCGACACGCCAGAGACGCTTGCCGCCCGGATCCTGCCGCGAGAGCACGAGCTGTACCCCCAGGCCTTGAAGCAGGCCCTTATGCAAATGCCCGTGCGCTAAGCCCCTCTGCCGCCCGCGCGACATCGCGGACATATGTCCGTGCAGAGAGCAGGAGCGGCGGGATGGACAGAACATTCAGTCCAAGAATGATGTACAGTGCGCGGCGCAGGGCATCTGCCTGCTGGACCGGGCTGAAACCGCCCCCCTCGCCAGCGGGTGTCATCTGGGCCAGGAACATGTCAGAAATCAGCCCCGTCACCCATGGACCGAGACCGATCCCGAGCAAGGTGAGGCACAACAGTGAAAAGGCCGCCGCGAATGCACGCATGCGCACACTGACCAATTCCTGCGCGGCGGTATACGCGATGGAGGCATAGATCAGTCCCACAAAGCTCGGCACAATATAGAGCAGGTAGAATGCCCACTTCGTCTCTGCGCCGAGCGCGAAAAACACGAAGGGAATCGACACTCCGCCGCACACGGCAATGATCAGAGGTCGCCAGGACAGCGAACGCGCGGAAAGTCGGTCGGTAATCATTCCGATCAGGATCGCCCCAGCACACCCAAAACCACCGATCAGAAGCCCAAGCGCCAGGCCCAGTTCTCCATCAGCGAAACTATAGGTCCGCCCCATCAGGACCGGCACCCATGCAAGAAAGGCATTCGCTGAAATACAGATCAGCGTGCAGCCAATCAGCAGAGCCACAAAGCTCGGCTGCGTCAGGATAAAGCCGAAGGTCTCAGACACAGAAGGAGCGATTTCATCCGTTCGGCGCGCCTCCGATGCGCCCCTCTCGGGCTCTCGCACCGTGAACCAGACCAGGACGGCCAGTACGAGACCGGGAATGCCGGCGACGAAAAAGGCGACCCGCCAGCCATACCGGTCGGCAACGAAATCTCCCAACGCCAATCCGACCAGCACACCTACGCCGATACCCAGCGTATAGATGCCCATAGCGGTGGCTCGCTCCTTTGGCGGATACAGGTCGGCAATGATGGAGGTTGCTGGCGGGGTGCAGCCAGCCTCGCCAACCGCGACGCCCATACGCGCCAGCGCAATATGGATGAAGTTCATCGCCATACCTGAAAGGGCCGTCATGCCCGACCAGATTGCCAGAGCAATGGTAATGATGGTCTTGCGATTGCCACGGTCAGCCCAGATCGCTGCCGGAATGCCGAGTGTGGAATAAAAAGCGGCAAAGAGAATGCCTGTCAGCAAGCCAAGCTGGCTGTCGGAAAGGCTGAACTCGCGCTGGATATCCTCTTGCAGAATGATCAGCACTTGCCGGTCGATGTGGTTGAAGGCGTAGACCAACATCAAGATCAGAAGGGTGTAAGTTCGCCCACGTTGTCGGCTTGCAGATTCTGCGACCGGGCCGGTGTTCAACTCGTTCATTGAGTCGCCTCCAGCCCTTCAAGGAAGGCAGAGATTCCTGCCACGGCCTCAGGCTCATCCAGGATCGGGGCATGGCCGACATTCGGGACAACCACTTCAGACGCAGCCGGGTGGCGGCTCACCATGCGCGCCGCAGTCCTGGCCGAAAACAGATCGGAAATCTCGCCGCGCACGACCAGAAGCGGCGCTTTCTTCATCGCCGTGAACAGGCGCCACATGACAAACCGCATGACCATTCCCGCCTTGATCTTCCTCAGAGAACGGGCAATTGCCGGATCATAGTCGAGAATAACCCGGCCATCTTCCCGCTCACGAAAAGTGCGCCGCGCAAACTCCATCCAGAAGGCGCCGTCCTTGCCTGGAAAAGCATCGGCCTGAACACGCGCAACGGCATCCGCCGCCGCCTGCCAGCTTTCCAGCGGTTCAACGGCGCCAACATAGCCACCGATCCGGGCAAGCCCTGCCAACTCCACTTGTGGACCGATGTCATTGATCACCACACCGGCAATCCGTTCCGGCATCGCCTTCATCATCAACATGGACATCAGCCCGCCCATCGAAGTGCCGATCAAAGCGACCTTTCGCAGGCCCAACTGATCCAGCAGAACTGACATGTCCCCAACATAGGTCGGCGGTGTATAATTCTCTGGATTGGGATCGTATTGTGAGCGCGCACGCCCGCGCACATCCACACTTATGAAGCGATATCTATCCTCGCCAATGGCATCGATCATGGGATCGAAGTCCTTGGCGTTACGGGTCAGGCCATGCATGCACAGCACGGTCAGCGCCGCATCAGACGGCCCCCGCGATGTGGCATACAGTTTGAGCCCGTCTTTTGACGTGTACTCGATTTGGGTTGCCATTTTGGTGTTTCCTTGCCCCATTCAACAATTGTTGAAGCCTAGCATTTGATCTGGCATTCGCAACCGTAAAGCGCTGTGCGACGTCACGGCCTTTGCCAGAACAAGACAAAGCGTTAGCTTTGCGATCATGGAGGAACAGGATGGATAGTGTCTCGGTCTCATCACCGCAGGATGGTGCGCGTTTGGAATCCCGGCGCACACGGATTTTGGACGCTGCCGAGAAACTCTTTGCCGAACATGGCTATGATGGCGTCACACTTAGGGCCATCGCCAGGGAAGCAGATGTCGATGTGGCGCTCGCCAATTATCATTTTGGGCGCAAGCATGAGCTTTTCGAAGCCACGTTTATGCGCCGTGCCGAACTGCTCAATCGCTGGCGCATCCGAGCCCTCGACGAGGCCATCGCCTCAGCCGCGCCAGAGGCCCCCAGCGTGCGCGCGATCATGGATGCTTATCTCTACCCATTGCTGCACGGACCACACCTGTCAGATCCAGCCTGGCGCAGCTATTACGCCCTGGTGGCCTATGTGAACAACTCCACCGAATGGGGTGGCAAACTGATGTCGCGCTTCTTCAACCCGATGGTGGACCGGTTTATCGACGCCCTGCGCAAGGCGCTTCCAAATGCGCCGGAAGAGGCCCTGTTTTGGGGCTATCACTGTCTCTCCGGCGCATTGACCCTGGCCTTTGCCCAGACCGGGCGTCTGGACAAGCTTTCAGGCGGGGTTTGCAGCTCGGAAGACCTGGAAGCCGCCTACACCCATATTGTGGCCTTCGTCACCGCAGGCTTCGAACAAATCAATCTCAGCGTCGAGTAGTCTCTACTTCAGCCGAGCCGCATGCCATTCCACATGCTCGGCCATGAAGGTGGAAATGAAATAATAGGAATGGTCATACCCCGGCTGCAGCCGCAGGGTGAGGTCGATCCCGGCCTTTGAACAGG
The DNA here is from genome assembly GCA_022760335.1 of Hyphomonadaceae bacterium. Classification (GTDB taxonomy): domain Bacteria; phylum Pseudomonadota; class Alphaproteobacteria; order Caulobacterales; family Hyphomonadaceae; genus UBA5336. The sequence continues at coordinate 29,009 of JALEGE010000002.1, read as the reverse complement.
CTTTCGACAACCGTTCTGGCATCAGCTGGGTTTCCAGGAAGCTGTCAGCCTCGCCCTGATCCACCAGGATTTCCGGCACATGCGCGCCATCCTCAATCAGCGCGCAGGCATCATATTCGCGCCAGGCCGCGCGATCTTCACCAAGATATCCCGTCAGCGCCTTTTCACCCCAGGGACAATTCAGTGGCGAGGCAATCGGTGCAAAGGCCGAAATCGAGCGGAAACGTCCAGGATTGCGCAGACCTATAGTCAGTGCGCCGTGCCCGCCCATGGAATGGCCGGTGATCGACTGGCGCGTCATGTCAGCCGGAAAGTGCTCCGCGATCAAGGTGGGCAGCTCCTGCTCAACATAGCTGCGCATCTTATAGTGCTGAGCGAAGGGAGGACGCGTCGCGTCCACATAGAAGCCAGCGCCCAGCCCAAAATCATAAGCCCCCTCGGAATCATCCGGCACGCCCTCGCCGCGCGGGCTGGTGTCCGGCGCGATGAAGATCACTCCATTTTCGGCACAAGCGCGGCGAAACTCCCCCTTCTCGGTGACATTGGCATGCGTACAGGTGAGCCCCGAAAGATACCACAGTACTGGCAGCTTCGCGCCCTCGGCATGCTGGGGGACGAAAACGGAAAATGCCATCTCAGTACCGGTCACAGAGGATGTGTGCGTATACACACCTTGTGCGCCGTCATGGCTACGCGTGATGGATTGGGTTTCCATGGCCACCTTCCTTTGGGTTTCACATTACGTCACTTATAGGGCATCCCGCGACGCGCCAGCTCTGTAAAGGCCTGCCACCATTTCGGCGCCGCGCGTGTCTCGCGGCGTCCACGAACGGGCTTGTGGTCCGGGCTGAATTTGCAAGGAACACTTTGGTTTCTTTGCGGTTTGCGGATCGGTTTCATCAATCGAGCTCCTTCTTTGCATGATGCAAGGAGCCCTTCGATAGGACCTCAACCTAGGTTGAGCACAAGTGCCTTTCTGGCGTCATCGCGCAAGCGGATCGGCATGACACCAGATATGCCTAATCCTTCATATGCAAGGCGCAGAGCTTATTGCCGTCGGGATCGCGCAGATAAGCCAGATACATCGCGCCCGAAGGGCGCTCGCGCCAACCGGGCGGATCCTCAATGCTTGTCCCCCCCGCCGCGACACCCGCCGCATGCCAGGCATCAGCCTCTTCTGTTGAAGCCATGGCGAAGCCGATGGTTGAACCGTTGCCATGAGTGGCCGCCGCGCCATCGATCGGTGGTGTGACGATGAACTTCCCGCCTCTGCAAAGATAGATCAGCCGGCCTTTCGGATCACCAAGAACTGGCTCGCCGCCGAGCACGGCAAAGAGCGCATCATAGAAGCTACGGGACCGCTCAATATCGTTTGAGCCGAGCATAACATGAGAGAACATCACCAACCTCCTTGTTCGGCAATATCAGTACACCACTACGGAGCGAATGCTCTCGCCCGCATGCATCAAGTCAAACGCCTTGTTGATCTCGTCCAATGGCATGACATGGGTGATCATCGGGTCGATCTGGATCTTGCCGTTCATGTACCAGTCGACGATTTTCGGCACATCGGTGCGCCCTTTCGCGCCACCAAAAGCCGTGCCGCGCCAGTTGCGGCCCGTCACCAGTTGGAAGGGACGTGTGCTGATTTCCTTGCCGGCCTCTGCCACGCCGATGATCACCGATGTGCCCCAACCACGATGGCAGCATTCCAGCGCCTGACGCATAACCTCCGTATTGCCCGTACAGTCGAAACTGTAATCGGCGCCACCATCAGTCAGCTCCACCAGGTGAGCCACCACATCTGCGGTCTCGCGCGGATTGACGAAATGCGTCATCCCGAACTTCTCGCCCCACTCCTTCTTGGAGGCGTTAATGTCCACACCGATGATCTTGTCAGCGCCCGCCATCTTCGCGCCCTGCAGCACATTCAGGCCGATGCCGCCAAGGCCGAACACGACAACATTGTCGCCGACCTGTACCTTGGCCGTATTGGTCACCGCGCCGACACCCGTCGTTACACCGCATCCGACATAGCAGGCCTTGTCGAAAGGCGCATCGGTTCGGATCTTTGCGACCGCAATTTCGGGCAGGACGGTGAAATTGGAAAAGGTCGAGCACCCCATATAATGGTAGATCGTCTCGCCCTTATAGGAGAAGCGCGAGGTGCCATCGGGCATCAGGCCCTTGCCCTGCGTGGCGCGAATGGCCGTACAAAGATTGGTTTTGCCGGAGAGGCAGCTTTTGCACTGGCGGCATTCGGGCGTGTAGAGCGGAATGACATGATCGCCCGGCGCCACGCTGGTCACCCCCGCGCCGACCTCGCGCACAATCCCGGCGCCCTCATGGCCGAGAATGGAAGGGAACAGCCCCTCTGAATCGAGCCCATCGAGCGTGTAGGCATCAGTATGGCAGATGCCCGTCGCCATGATCTCGACCAGAACCTCGCCCTCTTTCGGCCCTTCTAGATCCAGCTCAACGATTTCAAGCGGCTTCTTCGCCTCGAAGGCGACGGCGGCGCGGGTTTTCATGAGGCGTACTCCTATTGTCGGTCTGACGGGGGCTTTGATCATGCCCTATCCTGCACCAGCGTCTGCCCGATAGCAGCCCCCCGTGCAATCACATCCGCGACGAAAATGACCCTGTTTGCGTCACGCGCAGATGCGTTGGATACGATCAAAAAGCAGCGCGGCCGCGCCGACCAGCGGGGCCTCATGGTTCATGAGCACACGCACCGGCACATCGGCGACATAGTAGGATTCCGTGCCACGCTCGCGGAAACGGCGCACCGCTTCGGGGCTTTTCAACCAAGAAACCATGCGCTCGGCAACACCGCCGGTAAGCACAACTCCGCCATGCCCGCCATTGATGAAGACCAAATCGCCGGCGGCCCCCATGATCCCGCACGCGCGCACCAGGCACACCTCACGCGCAACCGGATCATCTGCTTCGGCGCGGCGCAAAATCTCACCAGCCGAAACCTTCTCACGAGATTGCCCATGCATATCGCTGATCACATCGAAAACCGACTGTAGCCAGATGCCAGAAACCACCATCTCTGTAGAAATATAACCGTGCTCAGCCGCTATACGCTCTGCCATTTCAGCCTCGCGGACACTGCGCGGGGCGTAGGCGGTGTGCCCGCCCTGCCCAGTGACAGGCCGCCAGCATCCGTCATGCTCGGGCAGCAAAGTTGAGACGCCAAAGCCCGTGCCCGGGCCAGTGACAATGATCGGCGCCCCTACAGCCGGCTTACCAGGAAGGACTTCGACAAAATCTTCCGGCTTCATCTCCGGTATGGCGCGCGCCATCGCGGCGAAATCATTGACGAGGGTGACCTCTGTCAGGCCAACTCTGGACTGGAGATCTCTTGGCGAAATCGTTGGCCAGTCTGGCCGATTGGTCATGGTGACTGTGCCGTCCTCAGCCACCGGGCCGGCAATCGCAAATAGCGCACGCTCAACCCTGATATCGTGCCTTTCGAGATACTGCGCGAGCGCATCTGAAAACCGGTCGAACGGATCAGAGATCTTTTCGAACTCGGATATCTCGACCCCGCCCGGGCCACGGCGGCCGAGCGCGAAGCGGATACTGGTTCCGCCGACATCTCCAATCAGAACTGTTTGGTTCATACTCCAGCGCCAGGCATCAGAAAGTCAAACAGGGACGCCCCCGCCTCGGTATTGCAAGAACCGGCCCGGAATGCACCGAACATCTCTCGCCCGAGCCCGATATGGCTCTGATTCGGGCGGAAGGGCACAGGTTCGCGCGCCGCAAACTCGTCCGGATCGACTTTCAATTCCAGCTGCCCATGCTCGCAATCGACGCGGATGATATCGCCATCGCGCACACGCGCGAGCGGGCCACCATTGGCCGCCTCCGGACCAATATGTATTGCCGAGGGCACCTTGCCGGAAGCGCCAGACATGCGCCCATCGGTGACAAGTGCCACCTTGTGTCCTCCGTCCTGTAGCGCACCCAGCACAGGCGAGAGGGAATGCAACTCTGGCATGCCATTGGCGCCAGGCCCCTGAAAGCGCACAACGGCCACAACATCGCGGGTCAACTCGCCGGCCTTGTAGGCTTCTTTCAGGGCTTCCTGACTATCGAAGACACGCGCCGGCGCCTCGACGATGCGGTTTTCCGGCTTCACGGCAGAGACCTTGGTCACGCCGCGCCCGAGCGGGCCCTCCATCAGGCGCAGGCCGCCATCCTTTGAGAAGGGATCGCTGGCCGGACGCAGGATATCGAGATCGCCGCTCTCGCTCGGCGCCGGACGCCAAGCCACCTTGCCATCTTCCAGATAGGGCTCGTCGGAATAGCCGGCGATGCAGCCGACCACGCCGCGCGCTTCGCCGATCATGAGACCGGCATCCACCAGTTCGCGCACTACAAAGCCCATGCCGCCAGCGGCGTGGAAATGGTTCACATCGGCCACGCCATTGGGATAAATCCGGCAGAGTAGCGGGGTAACGGCGGACAGGTCGTTGAAATCATCGAGCGTGATCTGCACACCCGCCGCCGCCGCCATGGCCGGGATGTGCAGGGCATGATTGGTCGATCCGCCAGTCGCCATAAGGCCGACAATCGCGTTCACGAAGCTGCGCGCATCGATCATCTCGCCAGCGGGCGTATACTCGCCCTTGATGGTCAGCTCGGCAGCGCGCTGGGTGGCGGCTTTTGTCAGGGCATCGCGCAATGGTGTGCCGGGATTGACGAAGGCCGCGCCGGGGACGTGAAGGCCCATCACTTCCATCATCATCTGGTTGGAGTTGGCTGTGCCATAGAAAGTGCAGGTGCCGGGGCTGTGATAGCTCTCGGACTCCGCCTTGAGCAGTTCCTCGCGCCCGACCTTGCCTTCTGCGAAGAGCTGACGCACGCGCGCCTTTTCAGGGTTGGGCAGGCCGGACGGCATCGGCCCGGCGGGCACGAAGACATGCGGCAGCCAGCCAAAGCGCAGGGCAGCAATCACGAGGCCGGGAATGATCTTGTCGCACACGCCAAGATGCAGGCCGGCATCGAACGTGTCATGGCTGAGAGACACCGCCGAGGCGAGCGCGATGACATCGCGCGAGAAGAGCGACAGCTCCATGCCCGCCTGGCCCTGGGTGACGCCATCGCACATGGCCGGCACACCGCCGGCGACCTGCGCCGTGGCGCCAACCTCGCGCGCGGCGGCGCGGATGATCTCCGGATAATGTTCAAACGGCGCATGCGCCGAGAGCATGTCATTATAGGCTGTGACGATGCCGATATTCGGCCAGGCGTCGCCAAGCAGCTGCATCTTGTCGATGACCGCGCAGCCAGCGCTGGCATGGGCCTGGTTACCCTCTGTCAGCTGCTTGCGTGCGAACTTTTCCGGCTTGTGCGCGCGGATCATCTCCAGATAAGCCGCGCGACTATCGGCAGAGCGCGCCTCGATGCGGGCAAGCACCTCTTCGACGGTGGGGTGGAGTTTTTGCGGTTCGCTCATGGCGCCCAGACCTCCTTCAGCTTGTCGCCGAGCACACGCTCGGCATGATGGATCGGCAGGTTCGCGCCCGTGTTTTCAAGGACGGCACGCTTTTCCTCTCCGGTAATGTACAACACAGCGAAACAGGCGCGCGCAATCGCAGCAGCTGTTACCGTCATGCGATGAGGCATGTCACCCGCGACGGGCGCACCCGTGGCATCAATGGCAGCCAGCATATGAGAGTGGCCTGTGTCCAAGGCTTCAACCAGACCCTTGGCGCCAGGAAACCAGGATGCGGTATGGCCATCCGGCCCCATGCCCAACAAGACCAGCGGCGGCACCTCAAACAAGGGCGCATAGGCCGCCTCCGCCTCCACGAGCCCCTCAGCAGGGCTCGCCGCTCCATTGTACATGGGCACAAAACGGGCCGCTTCGGCCCGCCCGGTCAGCAAGGTTTGACGCAACAGGGCTGCATTTGAGCCACCAAGCTCATCAGGCACCCAGCGTTCATCCACCAGGCCGACCGTTACAGCGCTCCAGTTGAGCTCGACGGTTGCGAGCCGGTCGAACACTGGCCCGGGCGTGGAGCCCCCGGATAAAAGCAGGCTCGCCCGACCTTGCAGAGTGAGTTGCGCCCGCAGTGCGCCTTCAAGCAGATAGGCGATATGATCGGCTGCTGCTTCACGACTGTCGCAGACCGCAAATGCTGGCGTGCCGGTCATTGGCCCCACCATTTGCGGCTGTCGCGTTCCATCATGACAGCCGAAGACACCGGCCCGTCGCTACCGGCGGCGTAAGACTCCACCTGCAACTCCTTCTCTTCCCAGGCTTCGATCAGCTCGTCGATCCAGGCCCAGGCCGCCTCCACCTCATCGCGGCGCATGAACAGGGCGAGATTGCCACGCACGACATCCATCAAAAGCCGCTCATAGGCATCTGGGTACCGCACCGTGAAATTCTCCGCATAGGAGAGATTCAGCGGCAGGGACTTGATGCGCAGCCCGCCAGGGCCCGGCTCCTTGATCTGCACGAACAGGCGCACGCCTTCATCGGGCTGCAGGCGGATCACCAGCCGGTTGGCCTGGGTCTCGCTGTCGCCGAAGATCGAGTGTGGCACGGGCTTGAACTGGATGACAATGTCAGACCGGCGCGAGGCCATGCGCTTGCCCGTACGCAAATAAAAGGGCACGCCGGCCCAGCGCCAGTTCTCGATCTCGGTCTTGATGGCTACGAAGGTCTCCGTATCGCTCTGCCCATCTTCCAGTTCTTCCAGGTAACCTTTCACAGGTTTACCCTTCACCATACCGGCCGTGTACTGCCCGCGCACCGAGTTCTTCTCCGCCATGGCGGGCGTGAACCGGCGCAGGGCCTGCAGCACCTTGATCTTCTCGGTGCGGACATCATCGCCTTCCAGCGTGGCCGGCGGCTCCATGGCCGTCAAACAGAGCAATTGCAGGAGGTGGTTTTGCACCATGTCGCGCAGGGCACCGGAGCGGTCATAATACCCTGCCCGGCCTTCCAGCCCGAGATCCTCGGCCACGGTGATCTGCACATGATCCACCGCTGCGCGGTTCCAGACCGGCTCCATAAGGAGATTGGCAAAACGCAGCACCATCAGGTTTTGTACCGTTTCCTTGCCGAGATAATGATCGATCCGATAGATTTGATGTTCGTCGAAATAAGCGCAGACGCCTTCATTGATTTCCTGAGCCGAGGCGAGATTGGTGCCAATCGGTTTTTCCAGCACAACACGTGTATCGGGCGTAATCAGCCCGGCGCGTGACACAGCCCCGCAGATCTCGACATATAGCCGCGGCGATGTGGCCAGATAGAACACACGCACCGGGACATTCTTTGAAAGCTTGCCTTTCAGCTCCTTCCAATCTGCCTTGGGGTCGGTGGCATCAAGGGCCTGATAGTCGAGCAGTTTGGCGAATTCGGTCCACTCACTCTCTTTCCAATCCTCGCCCTGGGCACGCTGGCAAGCCTCCTTGGCAAAGGCGACATAGCCGTCTGTATCCATGTCGGTACGGGCCGATCCGATGATCCGGCTTCCCTCCGGCACCTGCCCGTCCTTCCAGCGGTGGAAGAGCGCGGGCAGAAGCTTTCTCTGGGACAGATCACCGGTTCCTCCGAAGATGACGATCTCGAACAGATCTACAGGTATGAACTCGGCGATGGGGATGTCCTCCTCTGGTTGGGCGCACCGCTTCAAAGCTGGATGTTAGCGCACAACATTTATCTCGCATTCCTATGCGGAAACTACACCGGATTTGCAACTGGTTGCGAGGTCATAGCTGGTAGACCAGCACAGCTCTCGCCACACAGTTGAGTTCTGCTTTAAACTAAAGAAAAACACGGGAGAGGAGAAGCGATGCAGGCCTCATCGCGCAATATCGGCTCAATTGTCATCGTTGGAGGCGGTTCTGCCGGCTGGATGACCGCCGCAGCGCTCGCACATGCGGTTGGCCCGGCCTGCAAGATCACGCTGATCGAATCAGAGGCCATCGGCACAGTGGGTGTAGGCGAGGCCACGATCCCGCCGATCAAGTATTTCAACCAACGCCTGGGCATTGATGAGGCCACCTTCGTGCGCGAAACCCAGGGCACATTCAAACTGGGCATCCAGTTTGCCGACTGGGCACAGCTCGGAGACAGCTATTTCCACCCCTTTGGCCAATATGGCGCCGAGTTCGACCAGGTGCCCTTCTATCATTACTGGATGCGCGAACATCTGGCGGGCGATCCGACACCGATCGATGCCTATTCCATGGCTTGGGCGGCCGCGACAGCCGGCAAGTTTGACCATCCCGCGCGCGACAAACGGATGATCCAGTCCAGCTTCGATTATGCCTATCATTTCGACGCCACGCTCTATACGCAGTATCTGCGCGGTTATGCCGAAGCGCGCGGGGTGACGCGCGTTGAAGGGCGGGTTGTGGAGGTGCTCCGCGATGGCGAGACAGGGCATATCTCAGCGGTACGGGTTGAGAGCGGCCAATCTTATCCCGGCGAGTTGTTCGTGGACTGCACGGGATTTTTCGGCCGTCTCATCGAGCAGACTCTGGAAACCGGATATGAGGATTGGAGCCACTGGCTGCCCTGCAACCGGGCTGTCGCGGTAGGATGCGAGAAGACCAGTCATGCCCTGCCCTATACCCGATCCACTGCGCGCGAGGCCGGCTGGCAATGGCGCATCCCCCTGCAGCACAGAACCGGAAACGGCTATGTCTATTGCAGCCGGTTTATCAGCGAGGATGAGGCGACAGCCACCCTGCTGGATAATCTCGACGGCGCCCCGCTGGGTGAGCCGCGCCAGCTGCGCTTCACCACAGGGCGGCGGAAGAAATTCTGGAACGGGAACTGCGTCGCCATCGGGCTTTCCGCCGGCTTCATGGAGCCGCTGGAATCCACCAGCCTGCACCTGATCCAGTATGGCATCATGCGCCTCCTCGCGCTCTTCCCCGGCAAGGACATGTCGCCCCTGCTGGCGGAGGAATACAACGCGCTCACCATCGCCGAGTATGAGCGCATCCGCGACTTTCTGATCCTGCACTACAAGGCCACCGAACGTCGCGACAGCGCGCTTTGGCGCTATTGCGCCGAGATGGAGATCCCGGAGCGCCTGGCCTACAAGATCGACCATTTCCGGCGTGAGGGCCGTCTGGTGTCTGATGAGCGGGAGCTGTTCCACAATCCCAGCTGGATCGCTGTTTATCTCGGCCAGGGCATTGTGCCCGCGCGCGCGCCTGCGCTCGCCTCAATGCGCACACTGGTTCCCGCAGCTGAGCGCCTGGCCGATATTCGCCGGGCCATGGCCGAGGCCGTCGCCGCCATGCCGGCCCATGAGGATTTCATCGCGCGCTATTGCGCGGCCGGCGTCCTGCAGTGAGCCGCAATGAAGTCGCCATGGGCCGGCAGGCCGCTTGTGGCCTTGGCGATGATGGTCTGCACCTGCGCAAGGAAGTCGCGAAGCTGGTCCGGACGCAGCCGGTTTGCCATTTCGTGATAGCCCGCCGGCATCAGATTCTGCCCCAGCATCACCTGCACCCAGCTTGATTCGCGGAACAGATCTTCCGGCTCTTTGTGGAGAAGGCCCGTGGCCGCAAACAGGTCCATCTTGGCCTGCAGGGAATCCGGAATGTCCATATTGGCGCAATAGCGCCAGAACTCGGAATCGTCTCGCTGGTTGAGATGATAGTGCAGGATCAGAAAATCGCGCACCAGCTCGATCTCATGGGCGGTCTGCTCATTGTACAGCGCCGCATGGGCCGGATGAAATGCGCGCGTGGGAAAGAGCTCGATCAGGCGCGAGACATTCGACTGGATGAGATGAATGCTGGTGGATTCCAGAGGTTCCAGAAAGCCGCTCGAAAGCCCGATCGCGACACAGTTCTTTTCCCAGAAAACCGCGCGCCGCCCCGTGGTGAAGCGCAACGGCCGCGGGTCTGAAAGTGGCGTGCCATCGAGATTGGCGAGTAGCGTGCTGGCGGCGGCATCCTCGCTGGTAAAGCTGTCGCAGAACACATGGCCATTGCCCGTGCGGTGTTGCAGGGGGATGCGCCATTGCCATCCGGCCTCATGGGCGGTGGATCTGGTGTAAGGGAGCAGCGGTTCCGTCCGCGCACTCGCCACGGCCAATGCACGATTGCACGGTAGCCAGTGGCTCCAGTCCTGATACTCCACACCAAGTGCGTCGCCGATCAACAGGCCGCGAAAGCCGGAGCAATCGACGAACAGCTCCCCCTCCACCTGCGCGCCGCTTTCCAGCGTGACAGAGGCGATATGTCCGCGCTCAGGCTCCAGCGCGACATCCACCACCTTGCCTTCAATGCGCGTAACGCCCCTGGCTTCGGCATAGGAGCGCAGATAGCGCGCATAGAGCCCGGCATCGAAATGGAAGGCATAGGCAAGGCCCGTCATCGGTGTGTTGCCAACCCGCTCCAACCGGCCGAATTTATGGGCATAGGCGGCCCTGTGATGAAACGAATAGTCCCACAGGCTCGCCGTGCCGCCTTCCGCCCGCGCGCGCAGCCAGTATTGGTGAAAGTGCAAGCCGGCGAGGTTGATGCCCGCATCGCCGAATGTGTGCAGATAACGATCGCCAATCCGGCCCCAATTGTTGAATTCGATGCCCAGCTTGAACGTACCCTGAGTGGCGGCCAGCACCTCATCCTCGCTCAGACCCAGAATGCCGTTCAACCGACGGATCTGCGGGATCGTCGCCTCACCCACCCCGACTGTGCCGATGACCTCGGATTCCACCAACGTGATCGAGACATTCGACGAGAGCAGTTTCGACATGGCGGCTGCAGCAATCCAGCCAGCCGTACCGCCGCCGACAATCACCACACGCTGAATATGCTGGGTTTGCATGGGTTATTCCTACCGGAAATGGAAAAGGCCCGCCACCTGGGCGAGCCTTCCCGTTTCAATCCAGGCCGGCACGATCAGAACCGCTTGGCGACCGTGAAGTTGTAGGTCGTGCCATACAGCTCATGGCGGCTGACAAAGGTGCCCACACCATCTCCATTTGCGTTGAAGATGTCGTTCTCAGTGGCAAAGGGCTCATCGGTCAGGTTGAAGATTTCCAGGTTCACCGAGAAGCCTTCCAGCGGGCCGCTCTCCCATTCATACCCGATCTGGGCATCGATGATGGTCTCCTCAACGGCCTGGGCATTATCAAGCATGCCATTGAATTGCTGGACTTCCGAAAGGAAGCCGGAGCGATAGCGCGCACTCAGTTTCCCGCGGAAACCGAAGTTTTCATAATAGACATCGCCTGACCAGACTGTGTCGGAATAGCCTGGAATACTGATTTCATTTCCATTTTCGTCTTCCAGGCCATTGTCGGCATAGGTGTAGCTGGCACCGAAGCCCAGGCCCTCCAGCGTGCCCGGCAGGACATCGTCCAGGCTCAGACGCAACGTCGCCTCATAGCCGGAAATGGACCCATCGGCGAAATTCACCGGCCCTTCCAGACGGGTGGCCGCGATCTCCGGATTCGCCGCAAGGAAATCGCTGAGCCCGATAGCACCATATTGCTGAGTGGCATCCACGACGACGACACGGTCGATCACCCAGTCTTCCAGATCCTTGTGGAACACCGCGAAGGAGACCGCACTGGCATCGCCGAAATATTTCTCGACAGCGGCATCGAATGAAGTCGAGCGATACGGCTCCAGGAAAGGGTTACCGCCTTTCAAGGTATAGCACGTTTGGGCTGGCGGATTTTGGCCGGCCACACCATCTGGAACGCCGTCAGCATTGCTATCGCCACACACCACCGGATTGCGCTCAAAGCTCTGGTTCGCAGCAAGTTGATCCAGGCGCGGCCGGGTCACGGTCTTCGCGGCGGCAAAGCGCAGGAAGGTGCTGTCGGCAACCTCGAAGCTGAGGTTCAGGCTCGGCAGAACATCCTCATAGCTGTACTCAACCGTCTGCTCGCCCGAGCCAGCCAGCGTGCCGGTGGAGGCCTGGGTGACATCGACATACTGGAAGCCGACATTGCCGGTCACCGGCACCTGGCCCAAACTGTAATCGATACCCGCCATGGCATACCAGGTGTTGATATCCTCATCGACAACCCAGGCCGTGGCCGAGGTCTCTTCCAGCACATAGGTGCCATCATTGCGCAGGCCGGAAGGGTCATAGGCAATGATATCAAAGCCGATGGACCCACTATCGGTCACACCGATAATCGAGTCCGCCGGGATCATCAGCGAGCCGTCGACAAAACCAGCCCCAGCGCGCACGAAATAGGCATTGTCGGTGAAGGATTTCTCGCGATCGGTGATCAACACACCACCCGTCAGGCCGGAGATGAAGGGCACATCGAGATCATACTCGGCCTGCAGGCGCAGCTGGGTCAGCTCGTCTTCAATATCCGGCTCGCGCACAAAGCCGACCTGGCCCCAGCCGCCCGGATCAGTGAGCAGCATGACCGAGGGATCAGTATAATCCAGATCATGGTCGATGGAGTACTCGCCGCTGCCCGGCAGAGTGAAGGTCATGGTGTCATAGGGCCCCATGCCGGAAAATCCGGTGCCAGCATAGGACTCGTAATCCACATCCGAGCGATCAAGTTCAGACCGGCTGAGATCTCCCATGATCGTGAGACGGTCGGACACCTCGTAGGATGTGTTGATGCCCAAAGCCCAGATTTCCGCCGTATTGCCCTCGGTATCGGTGCGCAGGATCGGGTTTACATTGCTGAACGTGGCGCTGTCTGCAAAGCCCGTGTCGCCGGTGATCCCGGTCAATTGCGGATCGGAATTCGACCAGGAGGCAAGCGGCGTTTCCACGCCGCGGAAAATGCCAGCGTCTTCGGTATCTGTGTAAAAGCCATCAATGCTGGTCTGCCAGCGATCCGTCGGCTCAAACTGCAGCGAGCCGGCAACCGAAGTGCGTTTAAACTCACGCGAGACGACACCGGTACGCGGATTGTCAGCGGGGTAAACGAGGCCCGTCGCCGGGTCGATGGAAACCTGCCCGGAATTCGTCTTCAGCTCGCGCGAGAAGAAATGGGTCGGGTTGGACTGCACCGTCACGCCCAGCGACCAGCCAATCGTGCCTTCGGCATTCTGGTCGATATAGGAGCCGAAGAGGCGATAGCCGTCTTCGTCGAAATCGGGGTTCAGCGCGCCATTGTCGTTGAGCACATATTTGCCCGACAGATTGATGCGACGATCAGTATAGTCCAGCGGACGCACGGTGCGCAGATCCACCGATCCGGCAATGCCTGTTGCCGCGAGCGTTGCGTCCGGCGTCTTGTAGACCACGCCTTGCGCGATGAGTTCGGACGGGAACTGGTCAAACTCTACACCGCGATTATTGCCCGAAGAAACCACTTCACGCCCATTCAGAAGTGCGAGAGAAAAATCCGGACCCAGGCCGCGGATCGAGATCTGCTGGGAGCGGCCGCGCACACGCTGGGCCGTCACGCCGGGCAGGCGCGCCAGGGAGTCGGCGATGGAAAGATCGGGCAGTTTGCCGATGTCTTCTGCGGAAATCGCCTCGACGATCGACGTTGCGTTCCGCTTGGTCGCCAGCGAGTTCTGAATCGAACTACGGATACCGGTGACCGTCACGGTCCGCAGAATGGCTTCATCCTCATCCGCAGCCTGTGTAACTTCGGGCGCGTCGGTTTCCTGGGCGATGGCCGGACTGCCGAAGATAACCGCGAGCGCCAAGCCTGTGGCGGCACCGTTCAGCAAATACTGGCTCAGATTCAGATGCTTGGTGTTCACAACGTCCTCCCGTGCCGCTTTTGATTTTCTATGCGGCGTGAACTGCTTTTCGCAAATTAATGCAAAGTTACAGCAAAACACAACCCAAAATTACGCTGCGCCGCAATGTAAAGCGCGTGAAAACCTCTCCCAAAATCACCTAACGTCGCAAATTCTTCGGCTAAACTGTAATATTTTCGCCACAAACCAAGAGTCACGCATCGATAACAAAAAAGAAATGCAAATTTTTGCAAAATCATGCGCAAACAATCTTCGCCCGCATAACCTCAACGCATCAGGCTAAGCTCCGCAAGACTGGCGGACAATGAGGTCGGTAGAGGTTCGCTCAGACCGACTGATCGCGCCCGAGGAATCCAGGATCTTGGAAACAAGGATCCGCCCCGCGGTGCCGACATCCTGCGAAACCGTGGTCAGGGCTGGTGAGGAATAACGGCTGAAAGGCACATTGTCATAGCCGACAACCGAAACGTCGCCCGGCACACTGCGCCCAGCCTTGTGCAATGCGCGCACAGCACCCAGCGCAATCAGGTCGCTCGCTGCCGCAATGCCATCAAATTCGAGACCGGACTCGATCATGCTCTGGACCGAAGCCTCCGCAGACTCGACCTCAAAATGTGCCGGAACAGCCAATTGCGGATTCTGCTCCAGACCATGGCGCTCCAACGCCTCCTGGTATCCGCGAAAGCGCTGCATAGCCTCAGGCGCAATCGTATCCCCCAAAAAGGCGATCTGCTTGCGCCCCAACCGAGCAAGATGGGATGTCGCGCGCCGCCCACCCTGAACATTGTCACTGCCGACAGAACAGTAAGATTGTTCGGGCAGTTCTGCGCCCCACACAACAAACCGGTCCTCCGCCTCGGCAAGGCGGTTGAACTCGCGGTGCAGACTGGACTGACCAATGAAGATCACCCCATTTGCGCGGCTCGTGCTCATTGCATAGGCAAGGTCATCATAGCTTGTCGGCGTGGTATGACTGATCAGAACATCACAGCCTCGCTCGCGCGCCGCATCACCAATCCCGGAAAGCAACTCGAAGAAAAACGGGTCGTGGATGTGCGCATCGCGCGCCTGCGGGACAGGCACAACAACCGCAATAGTGGCATCCGCCCCGATCGGTCCGGTCGGCATATAGCGGCGAAAGGGATAATCCAGTTCACGCGCCAATTTCCAGATCGCCTGCTTGGTGCGCCGATTCACTGCCGGGCTATCATTCAGCGCCCGCGAAACAGTCGAGATCGAGACTCCAGCCTGTTTGGCCAAGTCTTCCAGACGCACATTGCGCCGCTTGGAATCACTGTCATCCGCCATGCTCACGCCCTGACTTTCCTCAATCCAACTCATTGTCCGCACTGAGGCGTTTGCGCCTTGCCCAGTATCCCGTCTTCGGTGCCAGCCGCCCCGGAAATGCGGCAGCAGAATCGACAACACCATCCTGCGTTGCCAGGACTTGCCACTTCTCACCACCGCCCTCAGGACGCCAGACAGCTTCGACATCCCCCAAATTGAAGGCACACACAATTAAGTCATCCTCAACTGAGCGTTCAAATGCCAATATGGCATTCGATCCGTGCAGGAATGATTGCGCCCCAATTCGCAAGGCCTGCGCATCCTGGCGGAGACGTAGCAGCTGCCGCGTTACATTCAGACACGAGCCGGGCGAGGCCTCCTGACTGGTCACACAGAGCGGACCATGTGCAGGATCCGGAGGCAGCCAGGCATCACCCCGCGAGAAACCAAAGAACGGCGCATCATCCGTCCAGGGCATCGGCGTGCGCGCGCCATCGCGGCCCAGCGTGTGCGGCCAGTTTTCGATCGCCTCGGGGTCCTTCAGCGCCTCAAACGGAACATCGGCCTGCGGCAGACCAAGCTCCTCGCCCTGATAGATGAAGGCATTGCCGCGCAGGCTGAGCAGCAGAAGCATCAGGAGACGCGAGACCTGGCGCTGGTCATGCGCGCCGCTCCAGCGCGACACCGCGCGCGGGGCGTCGTGATTGGAAAAGGCCCAGGACGGCCAACCCTCACCCTCAGCTCCGCTCCAGGCCGACAGGGAATCCTGCACCGTTCCGATGGTGAGGTCCTGGGCATAGAGAAAATCGAAACTGTAGGCCGAGTTGAGCCGAGCTTCGCCCTCGGTGAAGGCTTTCATTTCGCCGAGCGGCTGCGGCCCGCCAACCTCGGCCACGGTGAACCGCACGCCATACTGGTCCAGCAGTGCCCGGATCCGCTCCAGGAAGGCGGGCACCTCCGGCTGGGACATGCTGTTGACGTGACGCTGCATGTCAAACGGGCGTGTCACGCGGTCCATGGGCAAGCCCGAGGGCGGATTGTCGGTCAGTTTCCGATCATGCATCGCGAAATTGATCGCATCCAGCCGGAAGCCATCCACGCCGCGATCGAGCCAGAAGCGCGCGGCATCCAGCAAGACATCCTGAACCGCGCGATTGTGCAGGTTGAGGTCCGGCTGGGAAGTGAGGAAATTGTGCATGTAATACTGCTTGCGGCGCGCATCCCATTGCCAGGCTGGCCCACCGAAGACCGACTGCCAGTTCGAGGGCGGCGAGCCGTCCGGCTTCGCATCGGCCCAGACATACCAGTCGGCCTTGGGATTGGTGCGGTCTTCCCGGCTTTCGGCAAACCAGGGATGCTCGTCTGAGGTGTGGCTGTAGACCTGGTCGATGATCACTTTCAGGCCAAGCCTGTGCGCCTTTTCGACCAGCGCATCGAAATCCTCTAGCGTGCCGAAGATCGGATCGACATCGCAATAATCGGCAACGTCATAGCCATAATCATGCATGGGCGAAGTAAAAAAAGGCGAGAGCCAGATGGCATCCACGCCGAGGGAGGCGACATGGTCCAGCTTCTCGCAAATGCCTTTCAGATCCCCGATGCCATCGCCCGTCGTGTCGCGATAGCTGCGCGGATAGATCTGGTAGATGACCGCACCCTTCCACCAGGGCTCGCCGGACGGCTCGGCAGTGCCGGCAAGGCTCGTATCAGATGCGGTCGAAATCACGTCACTCATTCAACCGGCTCCACAAACTCGGCATGGCAGACAAGGAAATCAAGCGCCGGAACGGTGAGCGAATAGGCCCCCGGCGTCGGCGAAGTCGGCTGGCAAACACCATGTGCCGACACCCAGTCGCGCGCGCGGCCATCGACCGGGATATTGACCTGGCGCTCGGTGAGATCGGCATTGAAGGCGATCACATATTCGGAATTCCGGTCCGGCGCGAAACGCGACAGCACGATGAGACCGCCCTCCAGGTCGGAATGGCGCACCGCCTGCGGCCCCTGACGCAGGGCCGTATGGGCGCTGCGGATGGCGGCCAGTTCGGCAATCGCGCGATAGAGCGGGTGCTGGCTATCGAAATTGCGCTCAGCCGTCGTCGCATCCGTGCCGAGCAGGGCATTGTCATTATAGGAGGCAACTTCACTCGCGAACATGTCCTCGCGCGCGGCCTGGTCACCGCCATCGGACACAAAGCCCTGCTCGTCGCCATAATAGATGGTCGGCACACCGCGCGAGAACATCATGACGGCATGGGCCAGCCGCACGCGTGCAAGCTGTTCTTCAGCCGCCATCTCCGGATGGGCCTCAGCCAGCATGCCGGCGAACCGGCCCATATCGTGATTGCCGAGAAAGGTCGGCAGCCGGCGCGCGGTGGCCTCGCCGCCCGCATAGACCGCATCCACCTCGAACAGACGTTCCAGCTCGCGCGCCGGCGCACCATCCACCAGCAGGCCGCGCACCCGGCCCTGGAAGGCGAAATCGAGCACGGTCGGCAGCTGGTCGCGCGTGGTGAACACGGCAAGCTGGCCGGGATCGAATTCATAGACCTCGCCGAAAATGTGGAAATGGTCGATGCCCTCAGCGCGCGCATGCGTCTCGATCGCCGGGATGAATTGCTGCCAGAATTCCGGATTCACATGCCGGGCGGTATCAATGCGGAAGCCGTCCACGCGGTAGTCCGTGATCCATTGCTTGTAGATCTCGATCATGCCGTCGACCACAACCGGGCTTTCGGTCATCAGGTCATCCAGGCCCGCAAAGTCGCCAAGCCGGGAATTCTCGCCCTCAAAGCGCGTGTCGCCGCGATTGTGATAATGGATCGGATCATTGAGCCAGGCCGGCGTTTTCGCGTCCCGCTCCTCGCGCGGCACATAGGGCGTGTAGGCATAATCAGGACGCGTCAGCCGGGCGAAATTCTCGCCTGTCAGGTCGCCCGCCCCCAGGCCGAGAAAGCCATGATTGATCGGCGTGCCGTTCGCATCGCCCACCGTCGTGAAGGGATAGTCGCCAAGGCTGCGATAAGGGCAAATGCCCTGCTCGCGGTAGTCCGCCAGCGCATCCGGGCCATGGCACTCGGCATACTTGATCACATCGGCGGTGTGGTTGGTGATGATGTCCATATAGACTTTCATGCCGCGCGCATGAGCGGCCTCGACAAAAGCGCGGAACTCCTCGCGCGTGCCAAGATGCGGGTCCACATTGGTAAAATCGGTGATCCAGTAACCGTGATAGCCGGAAGATTCGAGCCCTGGCGGGCCCTGCACCGGCTTGTTCTCGAAGATCGGTGTCAGCCAGATCGCCGTCGCGCCAAGCCCCTGGATATAGCCGAGCCGAGCGGTAAGGCCGGCGAGATCCCCGCCATGATAGAAGCCCTTGTGAGTGGGATCGAAGCCGGTTTCCAGCGGTCCGCCCTCAAGCCCGCCGCGATCATTGGACGGATCGCCATTCTCGAACCGGTCGGGCATCACGAAATAGATGACCTCGTCTTCAGGCGGACGGTCTAGATCGGAAATACCTTGCGAATTAGCGGTACTGACCGCACAGCCCGCAACACTCACGGCACCAGCAAGAACGAACCCGCACAGCCTCGCAAGACATGCATGAATTACTTTCATCCTCCACCTCGCGTAAGTCGACACGGCTTCGCAAGTTTTTGCAAAACAAGGAAATCATGGTTTTTGCACCGCGGCAAGGCAAAAACATACAATCAACCCTCAATCTCCTTTATTTATTGCAGAACAAAGATTTATTATAATATTCACAGCCGTGATTTTCGAAAAAAAGTGGCTTGCAATAAATTGCGCATCTATGGTCTTCTCGCATCGAGAAAGAAACCTGCCAAAGGTTCGCACCCGGGAGGCCAGCACATGTTCGCAAATCACATACACATCAAGCCCAGGCTAGCCTGCCTGGCCGGCCTGATACTGGCTGGTTGCGCCGTCAACCCCGCCAATCCTGAATCCGAAGTGGCCACACCAAGGCCTGTTACCGAAACAATCGTCTCGCTGGAGCGCGCGCAAATTACATCTCCCAATGGCCGGATAAGCCTTGAACTCACCAGCGCCAATGGTCAGCCGGCTTATGCCGTCACCCTGGACGGGGCAGAGATCGTCGCCCCCTCCCGGCTCGGCCTGCGCTTTGCCGAGGGCGCCGATCTCGACGAGGGGCTGATCATCACTGCCGTGACGGAGGCTTCCGCTGACGAGACCTGGGAACAGCCCTGGGGCGAGCGTCGGCTGGTCCGCGACGAGCACAATGAGTTGCTTATCGCCCTGCGCGATGCAGATGGCGGCACGCATGGCTATGATCTGCGCGTTCGCGCTTTCGATAGCGGCGTCGGCTTCCGCTATGAGGTGCCCGACACCGGCCCACGTGCCGTGGTGGACGAAATCACGCGCTTCAATGTCGATGGCGATGCCACCGCCTGGTGGACACCGGCGGGGGAATTCAACCGCCTAGAATACACTTACAAGACCACCCCGGTCTCGGAGGTCCCGCGCGCCAACACGCCGCTGACCCTGCGTCTGGAAGACGGCACGCATCTCGCCATCCACGAGGCCGCGCTGGTGAACTATGCCGGGATGTGGATCGACCAGCGCCGGGGCGGCGAGCTGGAGGCCGACCTCGCCCCGCGCCATGACGGCGTGAAGGCGCGCCTGGATGGCGCCTTCGTTACACCCTGGCGGGTGATCCAGATTGCTGATGACGCGGCCGGCCTCGCCAATGGCACCGACATCTATCTGAACCTGAATGAGCCCAACAAGCTGGGCGATGTTTCTTATTTCACCCCCGGAAAATATGTCGGCATCTGGTGGGGAATGCATATCGGAACCTACACTTGGGGCTCCGGCCCGGAGCATGGTGCGACGACGGAAAACACCAAGGACTATATCGACTTCGCCGCCGAGAACGGCTTCTCCGGCGTGCTGGTGGAAGGCTGGAATGTCGGCTGGGATGGCGACTGGTTCAACAATGGCGATCTCTTCCGTTTCGGCGAACCCTACCCCGATTTCGACATTGAAGAGCTTGGCCGCTACGCCGCCGAGCGCGGCGTAGAACTGATCGGCCACCACGAAACCTCGGGCAATATCACCAATTACGAAAACCAGATGGAGGACGCCTACGCGCTCTATGAAGCCAATGGCATCCACACCGTAAAGACTGGCTATGTCGCCGATGGCAGCGACCTGAAACTGGTCGATGAAGACGGATTTGCCCGCTACACCTGGCATGACAGCCAGGAGCGGGTGGAGCACGATATCCGCGTCCTGGAAGCCGCCCACCGCCACCAGATTGCCATCAACGCCCATGAGCCGGCACGCGATACCGGGCTGCGCCGCACCTACCCTAATGCCGTCTCCCGCGAGGGCGCGCGTGGCATGGAGTTCAATGCCTGGGGCACGCCGCCCAACACGGTCGAGCACCAGGCCATCCTGCCTTTCACGCGCATGCTGGCCGGACCCTTCGATTTCACGCCGGGCATTTTCGACCTGATGCCGAATGGCGAGGAGGATCAGAACCGCGTGCCCTCCACACTCGCGAAGCAGCTCGCGCTTTATGTGACGATCTATTCGCCGATCCAGATGGCTGCCGACCTGCCGGAGAATTATGCCGCACATCCAGACGCCTTCCAGTTCATCCGTGACGTGCCGACGGACTGGGAAGAGTCCATCACGCTCCAGGGCGAGGTCGGCGATTTCGTCGTCACCGCACGCCAGGAGCGCGGCGGGCAGGACTGGTATCTCGGCGCAGTGACGGACGAGTATGAGCGCAAGGTCGATCTCGACCTGGATTTCCTCACACCCGGCCTGACCTATCGCGCGGAAATGTATCTCGACGGCCCCGGCGCGGACTGGGACACCAACCCCTATTCCATCCGGATTGAAAGCCAGGAAGTGACGTCTGAAGACTCCCTCGGCTTCTGGATGGCCGCAGGTGGCGGCGCGGCCATTCGCTTTGCCGCCGCGGCGGAGTAGATAGACACATATGGCGGCAGGCGGGCCGGCAGAGCCTGCTCCGGCCGGGAGGACAAAATGCAGAAACCCAAGCTGAGTTTCGGCCAGATCTGGAACATGTCGTTCGGTTTCCTCGGCATCCAGATCGGCTTTGACCTGCAGAATGGCAATGTCAGTCGCATCTTCCAGACCCTTGGCGCGAGCATTGACGACCTGCCGATCCTCTGGATCGCCGCGCCGCTGACCGGCCTGATCGTGCAGCCGATTATCGGCTATGTCTCCGACAAGACCTGGGGGCCGCTGGGACGCCGGCGGCCCTATTTCCTGGCCGGGGCAATCCTCGCCAGCCTCGCCCTCTTCGTGATGCCGAACGCACCGGCGCTCTGGGTCGCGGCCGGCACGCTCTGGATTCTCGACGCCTCGCTCAACACCACCATGGAGCCGACGCGCGCTTTCGTCGGCGACATGTTGCCCGACAGTCAGCGTACCACCGGCTATGCCATGCAGAGCTTCTTCATCGGCCTCGGCGCCGTCCTGGCTGGCGCCCTGCCCTGGCTGCTGACCGAATTCGGCGTCGCCAATACCGCGCCGGAAGGCGAGATCCCGATGAGTGTGCATCTCGCTTTCTATGTCGGCGGTGCGGCGCTGTTCCTCGCCATTCTGCTGACTGTGCTCACCACGAAAGAGTATTCGCCGGAGCAGCTAGAAGCCTTCGAAGCTGCGCGGCAGGCCGAGCTTGGCGAGGCTGTTGCCGAACCCCACACGCCGCCCCGCCCGGCAGGCGCCTTCTTCTCCGGCGGGCTCATCTGGCTCATTGTCGGTGCAGCCCTCTTCGCCTTTGTCTGGGCCGGACGGATGGACCCGCGCCCCGACGCGCTCGCCTTTCTCGGTGCCACCGAGTTCAAGCAGGATCTCTATGTGCTGGCCGGCCTGATCGCGGGCTTTGGGTTTGTGCAGATCGTGGCAGGCATGATGCGCTCGGCCGGCAAGGACCGGAACGGCTTCATGGAAATCGTCTCGGACCTCTTCAACATGCCTGTCACCATGCGCCAGCTGGCTGTCGTGCAATTTTTCACCTGGTTCGGCCTCTTCGCCATGTGGATCTTCGGCTCCAGCGCACTGGCGGAGTATCATTACGGCGCCTCCGACCCGACATCTGAGGCCTTCCAGGCCGCCGGCAACTGGTGGGGCGTCCTCGGCTCTGTGCGCAACGGGACGGCCGCCATTGCCGCCCTCGCGATCATCTGGCTGGCCTCGCGGATGGACCGGCGCTGGCTGCATGCCGGATGCCTCTTGGCCGGCGCGGCGGGCTTTGTGGGGATGATCCTCATCAAATCTCCGGCCCCACTCTGGGCGCCTATGGTGCTTGTGGGCGTGGCCTGGGCGGCCATCGTCTCGGTGCCGTATGCCATCCTGTCCGGCTCCGTGCCGGCGCGGAAAATGGGCGTGTATATGGGCATCTTCAACATCTTCATCGTGGTGCCCCAGCTGGTCGCCGCCACCTTGCTCGGCTTCCTGTTGCGCACCTTCTTTTCCAATGAGCCGATCTGGGCCTTTGCCCTTGCCGCAGCCGGGTGGGTGATCGCGGCGATTGCCGTTCTGCGCGTGAAGGACGCGCCGGAGGATGCGAGCCCCGAACCGCTGGGAGAGACGTCATGATCCGCTTTCTCGCGGCTGCCCTTGCCGGCCTCGTCCTCGCCGCCTGCGCCACCGCGCCGGACTACACCCCCGAACCTTATGTCCAGATCACCCACCCGGACTGGACGCGCGATGCTGTGATCTACCAGATCAACACGCGTCAGTTCACGCCCGAAGGCACATTCGCCGCAGCGCAAGAGCAACTGCCGCGCCTCGCCGAAATGGGCATCGACATTCTCTGGCTGATGCCCATACACCCCATCGGCGAGGAAAACCGCAAGGGCAGCCTCGGCTCGCCCTATTCGGTGAAGGATTATCGCGCCGTGAACCCGGAATTCGGCACGGTGGACGACCTCAAAGCCTTCGTCGACGAGGCCCACAGCCTCGGCATGCATGTCATCCTCGACTGGGTCGCCAATCACACCGCCTGGGACAACTGGCTCGTTGAGGCCCATCCCGACTGGTATGAGCGCGACTGGAAGGGCGATTTCCGCCCGACGCCCTGGTGGGACTGGTCGGATATCATCGATCTCGATTACTCGAACCAGCCCCTGCGCGAATACATGGCCGAGAGCATGGCCTACTGGGTCCGCGAGGTCGGCGTGGACGGCTTCCGCTGCGATGTCGCCGGCTATATCCCGCTCGATTTCTGGGAGGATGTGCGCGCCGAGCTCGACACCATCAAGCCGGTCTTCATGCTGGCTGAATGGGACCAGCGCGATGTCCATGCCCGCGCCTTCGACGCCACCTATGCCTGGGGCTGGAAGGATGCCATGCAGGCGGTCGCGCGGGGCGAGGCCAACGCCTTTGCCTTCAACGGATATTATTCCGGCAACGAGAGCGCCTGGCCGGCGGATGCCTATCGCATGGTCTACACAGCCAATCACGACCAGAACTCCTGGGATGGCACGGCGCCGGAAATCTATGGCCCGGCCTATGAAGCCGCGATTGTGCTCTCCTTCACCGGCGAGGGTATCCCGCTGATCTATAATGGCCAGGAGGCCTTCAACGAGAAACGGCTGGAATTCTTCGAGAAGGACCCGATCGAGTGGCGCGAGCACCCAATTGAGGATCTCTTTCGCGCGCTGATCGACCTGAAAACCGAAACCCCGGCACTCTGGAACGGCGCGGCCGGCGCGCGCATGGTGCATGTTGAAAACGACATGCCTGAAAAGCTCCTCTCATTCGTTCGCAAAGATGAGGCTGGCGGCGTGTTCGTCGTATTGAACCTCTCGCCCGAATCGCTGACCGCCAGCTTCGGAGCCGGGCCACATCACGGGACGTATCGAGATGTGTTTTCCGGCGACATCGCAACGTTTGATAGCGATATCAGACTGACCTTGCCGGCCTGGGGGTATCGGGTGTACCTCACTTCCAACTGAGCTACTCGGAGAGCCCCCATGGACTGGACCCGCATTCTCGAGGCGCTGGACGCCTGCCCCATCGTGCCGGTCCTCTCGATCCCCGAGCCGGAACATGCCGAACCACTGGCCCTTGCCCTGGCCGAGGGCGGGATTACCGTCAGCGAGATCACGCTGCGCACGCCGGCCGGGCTCGGCGCCATCGCCGCCTTCAAGTCCGCCTGCCCGGGCATGGTGACCGGCGCCGGCACTATCCTGAACTCCCAGGACCTGACGACAGCCGTAAGTGCCGGTGCGGACTTCATCGTCTCGCCGGGCTTTGATGGCAGCTTGCTGTCGAAACTCGCCACCTGCCCCGTGCCGGTGATGCCGGGCATCGCCACACCGAGCGAAGCCATCGCCGCACGGACTGCCGGCATCAAACGGGTCAAGCTCTTTCCCGCCAGCCTTGTCGGCGGCGCGCCGATGATCAAGGCGCTCGGCGGCCCGCTGCAGGATATGGGCTTCATGCCCACCGGCGGGGTGACGCTCGACACACTCGCCGACTATCTCTCCCTGCCGAATGTCTATGCCGTAGGCGGGACATGGATCGCCAAACCGGAGCATCTCGTGGCCGGAGATTGGGATGGCATTGCTGCGCGCGCGGCTGATGCGCTGAAAGCGGCGAAGGCGATACGGTCGTGACTTGACGCCGGCCCGCAGCTGGCGCACGCGAAATCCATGAGCAACAAATCCCAACGCGCGGCATTGGCTGTCCGCAACGCCACTGCCGCCGACATCCCGGCCATCATCGATCTCTCCGCCCGCGCCTTTCCGGGCATGGGGGTTTACCCACCCGGTATGCTGAAAGGCCATATCGCGAACTTTCCCGAGGGGCAGTTCGTGGTGGAATATGAAGGCGAGCTTGTTGGCTATGCCTCCAGTTTCCGCATCTCGGAAAATCTCGCCCTCAGCCCGCATTCCTGGGACGAGATCACCGGTGGGGGCTATGCCTCGCGCCACGACCCGAATGGCGACTGGCTCTATGGCATGGAAGTCTGCGTCGATCCCGAGCGCCGGCGCCTGCGCATCGGACAGCGCCTCTACGACGCGCGCCGGGAATATTGCGAGGCGGAATATCTCAAGGGCATCGTTTTTGGCGGGCGGATGCCGAACTGGGCCAAGCGGAAGAAGGACTATCCCGATCCGCTCGATTATGTGCAGGCCGTGCGCGACAAGAAGGTGGTCGATCCGATCGTCAACTTTCATCTGCGCCAGGGCTTCGAGCCAATCGGCGTGTTGAAGAACTATATGCCCTATGACGCTGCCTCCGGCGGCTGGGCGGCACATATGGTCTGGCACAACCCCTATGCGGAAGAGGTCGAATCCAAATCCACACTTTCGCACGGCCAGAAGGAAGCGGTGCGCGTCGCCACGGTGCAGTTTCAACAGCGCATGATTTCCAGCTTCGAAGAGTTTATCTCGAATGTGGAATATTTCGTCGATGTTTGCGCCGATTATCGCTGTGACTTCGTGGTGTTCCCTGAGCTTTTCACGTTGCAATTGTTGGCATTGGAGCCTGAACCACTTAGTCCCTCGCAATCCATTGAGGCACTGACAGCCTATACGCCGCGCTTCATTGAAGCGCTGCGCCAGATGGCAATCAGCTATAATATCAATATCATAGGCGGCTCTCACCCAACTCGCACCGAAGATGGCGAGATCCAGAATGTCGCCTATGTCTTCCTGCGCGACGGCTCTGTTCATGAACAAGAAAAGATCCATCCCACTCCGAATGAGCGTCATTGGTGGGCGATACAGGGCGGCGATGAGGTTTCCACCATTCTCACCGATTGTGGCCCCATCGGCGTGCTGATCTGTTATGATAGCGAGTTTCCCGAGCTCGCCCGGCGCCTGGCCGATGAAGGCGCGCGCATTCTCTTCGTGCCGTTTTGCACCGATAATCGCCAGGGCTATCTGCGCGTGCGCTATTGCAGCCAGGCCCGCGCCATCGAGAACCAGCTCTATGTCGTCATGTCCGGCAATGTCGGCAATCTGCCGGGCGTGGAGAATATGGACATCCAGTATGCCCAGTCGGCCATCCTCACCCCCTGCGATTTCCCCTTCGCCCGCGACGGCGTGGCCGCCGAAGCCAGCGAGAATGTCGAAACCGTCACCATCGCCGATCTTGATCTCACAGACCTCTCCTGGGCCCGCGCGCAAGGCACGGTGCAGAATCTGAGGGACCGGCGCTTTGACCTCTACAAGACGGTGTGGAAGGGGAAGTAGCACCGGCGCCCGCAAGGCGCGTAGGGCGCTGCGGCAAGGGCGGTCTATCAAAGGAATGAGCCTTCACCTTCCCCGTTTACGGGGAAGGTGGGCCTGTTTGCCACTGAGCACTATCCCGTCGGCGTACAATCTTCCCCCGCTTGCGGAGGAGTGAGGAGGCAAGAAAACGCGGCGAGTGTTTTCCTCCCAACGCTTCGCCGAATGCGGGTTGAAGGGCGGATCTGCCGAGACAGCTCGGCTTGACGCTTCCCCTCCCCGAGCGGCTTCGCCGACCACCTCCCCCGTAAAAGGGCGAGGGTTCGCCACTCAGAAGACCCGCCACGCGTTGCCTCGCCTTGGTCAACACATCGCGCCAATCCGCCTCCGCCACGCCGGCCAGATGCCGATACAGCGCCGCGCGCTCAGGGGAGAGATCCAGGTGCACGACACGGATCCAGCCATACCAAGTGATCTCGATGCTCAGCTCGGCATAGCCATACCCGTCTTCGATCAACTTTCCCGTCCAGGCTGCAAAGGCCCGCAAGGAAACCCACAGCACCGGCCAGAACAGCGGATGCACACGGGAGAAAGGATCGGCGAGCGCTTTCATGGGCGGAAGTTTGCAGGCTGGAGCAAGTCGGTCGGATAAGTGCGTAAATATACATCATGACGGGCTCGGTCGGTGTGTGGCGTGCTACCTTGAGCGCGTCTCGTGTGAGCGGACCGATACGGAGACAAACAAGGACTCCATTCAAAACCGAAAGGGAGCGATGAGCCTTTGTTAGCCCCTGCCGGGGCATTCAAGACCTGAAGTCGATCCCCCGGATCGATTTTTTCACCGCTTCGGGCTGAACCGGTTTTGAATGGTGGGCGGTAACGGGTTCGAACCGCTGACCCTCTCGGTGTAAATTAGATGGTCCATTGTTCCAGCATATTCGTGGACGTTCAACGCCGTTCTGTATTATATTGTTTTTACATCGCTATTTTGAAATAACTGTCCTCCGCCGTTCGATTTTGGTTGCCTGCATCTTATGGATTTGGCACGTATTTGGCACGATTTATGAGGTGCCATTATGACAAGCCGACTAAAACCAATGACTGCTGTGGAGGTCCAACGCCTTCAGGAGCCTGCTTTTGTTGGCGGAGCCCCTGGACTGCAGCTCGTCGTATCTGCAAGCGGCACGAAGTCCTGGCGCCTCTTCTATCGGCTGCCAGGCTCTTCCAGGCGCAGATCAATGTCCTTGGGCAGGTATCCCGGTCTCACGCTCGCCGAGGCGCGGATACGCGCCCACAACATGTTGGCCATGGCTGCCGGTGGCGAGGACCCGAAGGCCGGGCTGGCAACAAAGACGCGAACCCGTGATGTGACGATGATCATCGCCTCGAAAAAATATCTTCACTGGTGCGCGACCAACAATTCTCCAAAGTCACTGGAGTCAAAACGATCTGCGTTCAACGTGCACCTGCTTCCGGCATGGGGCAAACAGCCTATTGGGGACATCAACCGGAAGGCCATTGCAGAACTGCTGGACGATCTGGACGATCGCCCCGCCATGCGTCGGCAGCTCTATCTCTATCTCAATCACTTCTTCAGTTGGTGCGTTGAGCGTGAATTCGTCGAGACCAACCCAGCGGGTGATCTAAAACCGCCCAAGCCGGGAGCGTCTCGCGAGCGCGTCCTGGCAGATTCCGAGATCGCGGCTCTCTGGAATCAGACAGGTGCGATGGCGACGATTGCAAAGCTTTGCGTGCTGACCGCTCAGCGGAAGGGCTCGGTCGAGGCGATGAGATGGGACAAGATCGATTTCGTAAGGAAAATCTGGACTGTCCCCGGCGCGAACATGAAGTCGGGGAAACTGCATACTGTTCCATTGTGTGCCTCCGCAATGACCCTGATTCAGGGCTGGCCGCGCCGCAAAGGCCCCTATCTATTCGGCGTGGGAAGCGATGGCGAAAAACCCTATGCTGGCAGTTCGAATGGCATGGAGGGCCTTCGTCGGGAGCTCGGCAATCCGGACTGGCGTCTGCATGACCTGCGTCGAACCGCAGTCACACTTGCACAGCGGGCAGGCTGTAACCTGGATGCAATACGCGCCCTCACCCAGCACAAGACCAACGGTGTCATCGGAGTCTATACCCAGCACAAATTTCAACCAGAGAAATGCGATGTGGTCCAGGCCATTGAGGCGCAGGTCAGACAATGCTGCACTCAAGTGCACAACAACGCCTGACTACCCGCTCCCGGGGCCTACCAGAGTTCACCCCCCTTGGGGCCTGGACAGCCGGATCGGGGATTGTTGCACGCCAAGACATGGTTCGATGGATCAGGAATCCGGATCGTGTATTGGACGGTAAAATCATCGGTGAATAAGAGTCCCAGCTCCTTCAGCAGCGAACAGGAGCATTCTCATGGACAAAGCGCAGACGAATGCGGGCTCCGGGCCGGCCAGCCGCCCCGCCTATGTCAGCGTCAACGAGTGGATACGACTTTCAGGCCTCTCGCGCACCAAGACCTATGACCTCCTCGGTCGCGGTTCCTTGAGAGCAATCCGTATCGGCCGCAGGACGCTCATCGATGTCGAGGTAAGCCTGGACTGGCTCAATCGTCAGCCTCAATGGACGCCTAACCATACTGAGATGCAGGATCGGGATGCGTAGAGGCACTAACCAAAGTCTAACCATACCCAACAGATCACTTCTGAAGCTAGGTTCCACGCCCCCGATACCATCCTCTAATCCAGTTGCGACGGCTATTTCTGTAGTTACCAGGAAAAGCATTAGAGCAGCGCTCCAAGCGGCAGCTCAATACGCAACAGC
>JALEGE010000020.1 GCA_022760335.1 Hyphomonadaceae bacterium | reverse complement strand
GATTGTGCTCCTTGGCGCCGCGCACGCGAATGGTGGTGAGTTCGGTCATGGCGGGAGTCCTCATCCTCCGAAGATCGGCGTGGCCAGGCTGGCAGAGTGCTTAGTATGAGCACCTGCACAAAATGGCCCCGCAGAATCAATTAACAACTTGCATGCTGCTTGACGATAGCCTGGAACATAAAAAGAACAAACTCGCGGTGTATTCCACAAGAACCTCACAGGGACAGCCTGTGCGGGCCGTAGTAATGTGGCGCAGATTCGCACGGGCGAGAGGAGATTTGGTATGGCGGGCTCGGTAAACAAGGTGATCCTGGTAGGCAATCTGGGGCGCGACCCGGAAGTGCGCCAGTTCCAGAATGGCGGTCAGGTCTGCAATCTGTCGATCGCGACCTCTGAGAATTGGAAGGACCGCAATACGGGTGAACGCCGGGAAAAGACCGAGTGGCACCGCGTTGCGATCTTTAGTGAAGGGCTGGTGCGTGTGGCCCAGCAATATCTTCGCAAAGGTTCAAAAGTCTATCTTGAGGGCCAGTTGGAAACCCGTAAGTGGACCGACCAGAGCGGCGTTGAGAAATACACCACCGAAATTGTCCTGCGCGGCTACAATTCCAATCTCACCATGCTCGACGGTCCGGGCGGCAATGGTGGCGGCAGCGGCGGTGGAGGCGGCTCAATGGGCTATGACCAGGGTGGTGGCGGTCCGCGTCAGATGGATGGCCCGATGGAGGACTTCTCCCGTGGCGATCTGGACGACGAGATTCCGTTCTAGCTCATGCCGCGATAGCGTCCCGGTTTGTGGTTGATGGCGACTGTGAGGTTCAGAACGAAGGCGCCGAGCACCGAAATTGCGACGAGTTTGAGCGGCAGCATGAAGAGAGCCGCGACAAGGATGGCAAGGTCCACGATCAGCTGGAAGTATCCGGCGCGTATAATACCGCGATCCTGCAGGAACTGAGCGAGGATGGTGGTGCCACCAATCCCGGCACGGTGGCGCAAGAGCATGACAAGGCCGACACCCATCATCGCGGCGCCGGCGACGCATGCAAAAATTGGATCCAGGTTGGAAAAATTGATCCAGAGCGGCATCAGCCGTGTCAGTGCGGAAACCAGGGCGATGGCAGCAAAGGTGCGCAACGTGAAACCAAGGCCCATACGCAGGAAGGACAGGATGTAAAAAGGCAGGTTCAACACAAAAAAGGCTGTGCCGAAGGAGAGCGGTGTTGTGAACGCAACCAACAGGCTGGTGCCCGCGATCCCACCAGTGATCAGCATGGCCTCACCATAGAGAGTCACACCGAAGGCGAGCAGAAGTGTCCCGAGGACAAGCGCCTGCAGGTCTTCATACCAGGCGTGCCGATCCAGGTCTGGCGAGTCAGGGGCGGACATTGGGGCGCAGACCTTTCAGGCAGTTGGCGCTGTAGCTCGCAGAGCGAGCCGTTTTTGATGTAAATTCACTACTCTGCGTCGAAACTGTTGCGCCATTGCATATTCCTCCGTCTTCGGCCTTTTTCAACGGTGCTTTGGGTTTGAAGCTCGCGGCTCGGCCTGCTACCACAATGCCATGTTTCTTGGCCGATTCGAGGCCCTCGCCCCAGACGCAGGAGCGCCCTCCAAGTGAGCGACGACACCACGCCCCCAGAGGAGCCGGAATCTGCCGGCGGCCCGCCGGAAGACGGCGTTGATCCGATTTCCATCGAGAGCGAGCTGAAGCGCTCCTATCTCGACTATGCCATGAGCGTCATTGTCAGCCGCGCACTGCCTGATGTGCGCGATGGCCTCAAGCCTGTTCACCGCCGCATCCTGTATGCGATGCAGGAGGGCGGCTATACCCATGACAAGCCCTATCGCAAATCGGCCCGTGTGGTTGGCGATGTGATCGGTAAATATCACCCGCATGGCGACAGCGCGGTCTATGATGCCCTGGTGCGCATGGCCCAGCCCTTTTCCATGGGCCTGCCCCTGCTCGATGGCCAGGGCAATTTCGGCTCGATCGACAATGATCCCCCGGCGGCCATGCGCTACACCGAAGTGCGCACCGACAAGCCGGCGCAATATCTGCTCAATGATATCGACAAGGATACGGTCGATTTTCAGGACAATTATGACGGCTCGGAAAGCGAACCAGTTGTCCTGCCGGCGCAGTTTCCGAACTTGCTCGTCAATGGCGGTGGCGGCATCGCGGTCGGGATGGCGACGAATATTCCGCCGCACAATCTGGGCGAGATCATCGATGCGACCCTGGCGGTGATTGATGATCCGCAGGTCGAGGAAGAGACCCTGCTCGAGATCGTGCCCGGGCCGGATTTCCCGACTGGCGGGCTGATCCTTGGCTATGCCGGCTCACGCCGGGCCCTGCTGGAAGGGCGCGGTTCGGTGATCATGCGCGCGCGCACCGAGATCGAGACCGCCCGTAGTGGGCGCGAGGCCATCATCGTCTCCGAGATTCCCTTTCAGGTGAACAAGGCGAGCATGGTTACCAAGATCGCCGAGCTGGTGCGTGAGAAACGCATTGAAGGCATCGCCGATCTGCGCGACGAGAGCGACCGCCATGGGATCCGCGTGGTCATCGAGATCAAGCGCGATCACAGCGCCGATGTCGTGCTGAACCAACTCTACCGCTACTCCCAGATGCAGACGTCTTTTGGTGTCAACATGCTGGCACTGAATGGTGGCCGGCCGGAATTGCTCAATCTTCGCAAGGTTCTCGATTGTTTCATCCGCTTCCGCGAGGAAGTGGTGGCCCGGCGCACCAAATTCGAGCTCTCCAAGGCACGCGACCGGGCCCATGTCCTGGTCGGCCTGGCGCTGGCCGTGGCCAATATCGATGAGGTGATCCGCATCATCCGCCATGCGCCAGACCCGGCAACTGCGCGCGAACAGCTGCTCGCCAAGGCTTGGGACGCGATGGATATGGCGCCGCTGATCGCACTGATCGCCGACCGCCGCACGCGCCATGCCGAGGGTGATGAGAACAAGATCTTCCTGTCCGACGAACAGGCCCGCGCCATCCTGGAACTGCGCCTGCATCGCCTCACGGGGCTTGGCCGGGATGAGATCGGCAATGAGGCCCGGGGCCTTGCGGACAAGATCGCCGATTTCCTCGATATTCTCCGCTCACGTCCGCGCATTCTCGACATCATTCGCGGTGAACTCACCGAGGTGAAAGAGAAATTCGCCGTGCCGCGCCGCTCCGAATTTGTCTTCGGCGATGCCGATATGGACGATGAAGACCTGATCGAGCGTGAGGATATGGTCGTCACAGTCACTCATGGCGGCTATGTCAAACGCGTGCCCCTGGCCACGTATCGCACACAGAATCGCGGCGGAAAGGGGCGGTCGGGCACTGCGCTGAAGGACGAGGATTTCGTCACGCGCCTGTTCTCTGCCAATACACATACCGAGATCCTGTTCTTCTCCTCGGCCGGCATGGTCTACAAGGAAAAGGTCTGGCGCCTGCCGCTGGGCTCGCCGCAATCACGCGGCAAGGCGCTGGTGAATATCCTGCCTCTGGAGAAGGATGAGTGGATCACCTCGGTGATGCCATTACCTGATGATGAAACCGCGCGCGAGGAACTTGATATCATGTTCGCCACGCGCTCGGGCGGCGTGCGGCGTAACAAGCTTTCCGATTTTGTGCGTGTGAATCGCAACGGCAAGATCGCCATGAAACTTGAAGAGGATGGTAAGGACGGCATTGTCAGCGTGAAGATCTGTTCCGAGCGCGATGATATCCTGCTGACCACGGCAATGGGCCAGTGCATCCGATTCCGCGCGGATGATGTGCGCGTATTTGCGGGGCGCAACTCGACCGGCGTGCGCGGTATCCGGCTCGTCGGTGGTGACCGGGTGATTTCCATGGCGATCTTGCGCCATGTCGATGTCACTCCGGCCGAGGCGCGCGCCTATCTCAAACACGCCGCCGCCATGCGCCGCGCCAGCGATGGCGAGGAGACCGACCTGGGTGAGGAAACCGGGGAAGAGGGCGACGAGTTCACCGCGCTGAGCCCTGAGCGCCTGGCGGAGCTGGGGGCGGCAGAGGAATTCGTTCTCACGGTCACGACCCATGGTATGGGCAAGCGCTCATCGGCCTATGATTATCGTACCTCCGGACGCGGCGGGAAGGGTATCCTGGCCCACCGCCTGCCGATGAGCCTGGAACTGGCCCAGAGCTTTACCATTGAGGATGGTGATGAGGTGATGTTGGTCACCGATGCGGGGCAGCTGATCCGCACACCGGTTGACCAGATCCGTCTGGCCGGGCGTGCCACATCCGGGGTCTGGGTGCTGCGCACCAACAAGGATGAGCGCGTGGTTTCTGTCGCGCGCCTTGTGGAACAGGATGAAGACGATATGGATGAGGAGGATGGATCAGAGGCCTGATCTGTCGCGGCGGCGTCACACTGGCCGCCATGGAGGACTGAATGCAACGCGTCGGCCTGTATCCCGGGACCTTTGATCCCATTACCCTTGGCCATCTCGACATCATCCAGCGTGCAACCAAACTTGTCGATCGCCTGATCATCGGTGTGGCCATCAACGAGGCCAAGCGCCCGCTTTTTTCCCTGGAAGAGCGTGTGGCCATGGTCGAGCGTGAGGTGGAGACCCACGAAATGCCGGGCCGGGCGCAGATCGCGGTGAAGCCGTTCGACAGCCTGCTGATGCAGTTTGCCGAGGAATGCCATGCCGGTGTTCTGGTGCGCGGCCTGCGCGCGGTTTCGGACTTTGAGTATGAGTTTCAGATGACCGCGATGAACGAAGTACTGAATCCCGACATTGAAACCGTGTTCCTCATGGCCGATGTTCGACATCAGGCTGTGGCGTCTCGCCTGGTCAAGGAAATCGCCAGCCTGGGCGGGGATGTCTCTCATTTCGTCTCCCCGGCCGTGAAGGCTGACCTGTTGGAGAAGTATGCGTAATGTTTCGTACCATTCTGATTGCCGCTGGGCTTGTCTGCCTGCCGTTTTCCGCCGCCACTGCCGACACCGCTCCAAGCCTGGAAGTGGTCAGTGCGGATGCTGAAAACTGGCGCGCGGTAGATCCGGAAAACCTGATCCTGTTTGAGACCACGGTTGGCGATGTCGTGATCGAGATCTTCCCGGAAGTTGCACCCGCCCATGCCACACAGTTCCGCGCAATCGTGCGCTCAGGCGATTTTGACGGCACGAGCTTCCATCGCGTGATTGATGACTTCATGGCCCAGGGCGGGGATGTGTTTGCGCTGCATGGGCGTGAATCCGGTCTGCCGGACATTCCCGGCGAGTTCACCTTCCGCCGCGATCCGGCCGAAATGCTGCTCGATCCGATTGGCGAGGCCGATACGGCGCGTGCGGGCTATATGAAGGGTTTCCCGATCCTGACCCAGGCGGCCTGGCTGGCTGATATGTCCAAGGATGGCCTGGTGCAAAGCTATATTCCCCATTGTCCGGGCGTGGTTTCCACTGCACGCACCGATGATCCGAACTCGGCCAACAGCCAATTCTTCCTGATGCGCGGGCGTGCGGAACATCTTGATCGGCAGTACACCGCATGGGGCCGGATTATTGCAGGTGCCGACCTGGTCTATGACATCAAGACGGGTGAGCCGCCGGCCAATCCCGACATTCTGCAGCGCGCTAGGATGGCGGCGGATCTTCCGGAAGATGAGACGCTTCAAGCCTGGGTTCAGCGCACCGATGGGCCGGATTTCACCGCGACGCTCGCCGACTTGGCCCCCACCGGGGATGAAGATGTTTGCGCGCTGCCGGCCGTGCCCGCCCTGGTGGTGCGCTGATCCGCGCTGGCCGAACTGGCGATGGATCTCAGCGTCTTCGATTTCCACCTGCCTGAAGCGCGTATCGCCCTGCGACCGGCTGTGCCGCAGGATAGTGCGCGGCTTCTGGTTGTGCATGGCGATGGCCGGCTGGAAGATGCCAGCATACGCGACCTGCCGGGCTATCTGGCGGTCGGCGATCATCTCGTTTTCAACGACACCCGTGTTCTGCCCGCCGCGCTGAAGGGCGTGCGCCCCGCGCGTGATGCGGCTGGCCAGGATGTGGTGGTGGATGTGAACCTGGTTGAGGAGGTCGGGCAGGGGGCCTGGCGCGCACTCGCGCGGCCGGGCCGGCGCCTGCGTGAAGGCGATGTGATTGTGTTTGCAGACGGGTTTTCCGCACAGCTCACCGCGCGCCATGAGGGGGGTGAGGTGGATCTCGCTTTTGAGACTTCTGGTCGTGCGCTAACCGACTGGCTGGATGAAGCCGGCGCCATGCCACTGCCGCCTTATATCGCACGCCGACGCGCCGCCGATGCGCTGGACCGCGAGACCTATCAGACCCGTTTTGCCGGGGAGGAGGCGCGCTCGGTCGCCGCGCCCACGGCAGGGCTCCATTTCACTGAGCGCCTGCTATCAGAGCTGGATGCGGCAGGGCTTGTCCGCGAAACCGTGCGCCTGCATGTCGGCCTCGGCACATTCGCGCCGCTGTCAGAAAGCGCAATCGCAGAAAATCGCCTGCATGAGGAGTGGCGTCGCCTTACCCCTGAAGTGGCCAGGCGGCTGAACGCGGCGCGCGGGGCGGGCCATCGCGCCGTTCCCGTGGGCACAACCGCCATGCGGACACTGGAAAGCTGTGCCGACGCGCAGGGCATGCTCCATCCCGCCACAGGGCCAACCGATATTTTCCTCAAGCCAGGCGATACGGTGCGCGCGACAGATGCGCTGGTGACAAATTTTCACCTGCCACGGTCCTCGCTTTTCATGCTGGTTTGCGCCCTGATGGGGACAGATCTGATGCAGGCCGCCTATGCCCATGCCATCGCAAACGAATATCGCTTCTATTCCTATGGCGATGCCTGCCTGTTAATGCCCTGACGCCATGACCAAAGCATTTTCCTTCTCCATCTCTGGCCGGCAGGGTGCAGCCCGAACTGGCGTGTTGTCGACCCCGCGCGGCGAGATCCGTACGCCCGCCTTCATGCCAGTTGGTACGGCCGGCACGGTCAAGGCGCTTTATATGGATCAGGTGCGCGCGGCTGGGGCCGATATCATTCTCGGCAATACCTATCACCTCATGTTGCGCCCTACGGCGGAGCGGGTGGCGCGGCTTGGGGGGCTGCATGCCTTTTCCGGTTGGGATGGGCCAATCCTGACCGATAGCGGCGGCTTCCAGGTCTGGTCGCTCGCCCAGCTTCGGAAAATGGATCCAGATGGCGTGACCTTTCAGAGCCATATTGACGGCTCGCAGCACCGCCTGACGCCTGCGCGCAGCATAGAGATCCAGGCCGATCTGCTCGGCGCCGATATTTCCATGCAACTGGACGAGTGCACGGATTTTCCCTGTAGCCATGAAGAGGCTTTGCGCAGCCTGGAACTGTCGCTGGAGTGGGGCGCGCGTTCGAAAGCCGCCTTCGGGCAACGCGAGAGCCAGGCTCTGTTTGGCATTATCCAGGGCTCGAACTATCCAGACTTGCGGGAGCGGTCCGCAAAAGGCGTTTCAGAACAGGGCTTTGATGGCATTGCGCTCGGTGGCCTTGCGGTTGGTGAGGGCCATGCGCAGATGTGCGAGACCATCGATTTTACTGTCCCACATCTGCCGCCGGAGAAGCCGCGATATGTCATGGGCGTGGGCAAGCCGATCGATTTGGTCGAGGCCGTCGCGCGCGGCATCGACATGTTCGATTGCGTGCTGCCCACCCGGTCAGGGCGCCATGGCCAGGCCTGGACCTGGGACGGCCCGGTGAATGTGAAGAATGCGAAGTTCAACGAAGAGATCCGCCCGCTTGACGCTGAGAGTGATTGCCCTGCCAGCCGCGATTACTCGCTGGCCTATCTGAATCATCTCTTCCGCGCCGGGGAATATCTCGGCCCCATGCTGCTCTCCTGGCACAATACGGCTTTTTTCCAGGTCCTCATGGCGCGTATGCGCGCAGCAATTGCCGATGGGACATTTGATGACTTACGGGCGGAACTGTCGGTGCGCTGGGCTGATACACGCTCTGCCCCGCGGCAGGCTTAGTTATAAACGATCTTGCCGGTTTCTGGCAGAGCGTCCAGGGGCGCGGCCGGCCAGGTACAGCCCATCGCCTGGCCATAGCCTTTCAGGAAGGCCCGCCGAGTCAGCCCGAACTGGTAGGCGCGCGCGACCTTGCTCGCATGGCTGTTGGCACCGGTCACCTCGCGCACCAGGCCTCGAAAGGGGATAAAGCCGCGTGCGCTGGACTCCACCGCGCCGAGGGCGGCTTCGGAGGACTTGTCGGCCGCCCACTGCCCACGGTCTTCGTCATCACCTTCTGGCGGCGGGATGTCATTGTCCTGTCCCAGAACGGCGGTGAGGCGGGTAACTTCATCAGCAATGCTCTGGCAGCTCAAAGGCTCGGGCAGACCATAAGTGGTTGAAAGATCGGCAAGAACCGGCGGAATTTGCGTCCGTTTCAGGTTCAGGTCCTCCAGCGGGCTGAGCGCGGCATCCGTCAGGCCATCGCCGGTTTGCTGGACCGCCGAATCGGCTGCATCACCCGCGCTGGTCCCGCCCTGGCTTGCGCAGGCGCACAGGCTGGCCGCGAGCAGAAATGAGATGAAATGCTTCATGATGAAGAGGTGATGTAAAAAATCGCCGCAAACAAGGGCCTGAGCACAGACTGTTCATTGACGAGTAAGGCCCGTCCCTATATGTCCGCCATTCCCGTCTTCGGAAGTGCCGTTAGCTCAGTCGGTAGAGCAGCTGACTTTTAATCAGCGGGTCGCAGGTTCGATTCCTGCACGGCACACCACCGGTTCCCAGCAATTCCAAAGACTTACCGGCGCAAATCCAGCGTCCAGGGAAAACGTGGATCGGGGTTGAAGGGCTCTGCCTTGAAGGGACCAGGCGTATGCCCAATGGGCTGGAATCGGGCCAGGCGCCGGCCTTCGGCCTCAAGCGCATTGACGGGCCGTGTTTCGAAATTGCGCCCGCCGGGATGGGTCGTGTGATAGGTGCACCCGGCCAGGGCGCGCTGCTGGTCTGTGTGGACCAGGTCGAAAATCAGCGGCCCGTGCGGCTCGATTGTGGGATGCAGACAAGATGACGGCAACCAGGCGCGGAAGCGCACCCCGCAGAGCAACTCATCCTCACGCTCGCCCTGTTGCAGAGGTAGCAGGCGATTGTTGCACGCTACGGCCAGGCCCGAGGTTGCATAGGCGCCGCTGAGCTTCACCTGCAGGCGCTCCAGCGAGGAATCCACAAAACGCGTCGTGCCGCTGGCCGCGCCCTCTTCACCGAGCACATGCCAGGGCTCCAGCGCGCTGCGCAGTTCCATTTCGACGCCATCATGTTCGATCCGCCCGGCGAGCGGGAAGCGGAAATCATACTGCGCGCGGAACCATTCACGGTCGAGACTGACGCCAAGCCCGCGTGAAATCTCATCCAGTGCATGGCCGAAGTCTGCCCAGAGCACATCGGGCAGCATGAAACGGTCATGCAGGGCCGTGCCCCAGGGCTGCAGTCTTGCGGTGTAGGGTGTCTTCCAGACCCAGGCGATCAGCGCGCGCAGGACAAGCTGCTGGGCGACATTCATCTGCCAATGCGGCGGCATTTCAAAGCCGCGAAACTCCACCAGGCCAAGCCGCCCGGCTGGGCCATCGGGAGAATAAAGCTTATCTATGCAGATTTCCGAACGGTGGGTGTTGCCAGTGACATCCACCAGCAAATGGCGCAGCACGCGGTCGAGCAGCCAGGGCGGGAAATCGCTCTCATCCGGGCCGGGTAACTGGTTGAGCGCGATGTCCAACTCATAGAGCAGGTCGGCGCGTGCCTCATCCATGCGCGGGGCCTGGCTGGTGGGGCCGATGAACAGGCCGGAAAAGAAATAGCTCAGCGAGGGATGCGTCTGCCAGAAGCGGATGATCGAGCCGAGCACATCCGGGCGGCGCAGGAAGGGACTGTCGGGCGCGCTGGCCCCGCCCACAGTGACATGCGCGCCTCCGCCTGAACCGGTTGGGCGGCCATCGATCATGAAGCCAGAGGCATCCAGCCCGCAGGCACGTGCATGCTTGTAAAGCGCTTCGGTCTTGTCGCGCAGATCCGCCCAGTTGGCCGAGGGATGGACATTGATCTCGATCACACCAGGGTCGGGCGTTACCTTGATCTCGCTGAAGCGGGGATCGCGTGGCGGGGGATAGCCTTCGATCCGCACTGGAAGGCCGGTCTCCTCGGCGACCTCTTGAATCGCAGCAATGAGGTCGACAAAAGCTTCAGCAGAATGGACCGGGGGCATGAACACGTTCAAATGCCCCGCTCGTGGCTCAACCACCAGGGCGGTGCGAACAGGTGGTGGACCAGAGGCGCCTGCTGCGCGGGCTTCGGTGTTTGAGGCTGCCTCCCCCTCTTTCTGAGGGAGTGGCTTTGGTTTTCTGCGTTTTCGCGCGCTTTGGCGGGCGATTGTGGTCTGTGGCAGGGCGCTGCGCTCGGCGAAGGGGTCGACATCCTGGACCATGTCGAGATCATCCGGGTCGACATGCGGTAGGGATTTCATCGGCAGGCGGAAACCGGCTGGGCTGTCGCCAGGCAACAGACAGAGCGCGCCGCGCCGCGTCTCCCAGATTTCCGACATCCACCGCACGCTGCGCCCAGAGGTGGCATCGGCCTGGGCGACCTGCAGCGGCAGGACGAAACCGGCGGGGCTGGCAAGGCCCTGGCTGAAAATGCGGGCCATGCGCGCGCGCTCGACCGGGTCATCAAGCTTGTTGTCGCCAGGGGTGAGATTGCCTGGCAAATTGGCTTCTTTCAGAACATGTTCGGCCGGGTCTTCATAAAGCGGTTGGGCAAAGCCTGGTTCGACATTGAGCGCATGGGCCAGGCTTTGAGTGAAACTGCCGGCATCCTTGACCGAGGCCGGTGCATCGGGGGTTTCTCCAGCGATCAGATCGGGATTGTGCCAGAGTGGCTCGCCATCATTGCGCCAGACGACACTATAGGCCCATCGGGGCAGGGGCTCACCGGGATACCATTTGCCCTGCCCATGAGTGAGCACACCGCCGGGCGCGAACTCTGTAAGTAGTCTGCGCGCCAGCGTGTCAGCGAAATGCTTTTTTGTCGGGCCCGTGGCGGCGGTGGTCCATTCATCGGCGTCGCGGTCATTGCTGGCGATAAAAGTTGGCTCGCCGCCCATAGTGAGGCGAACATCCTCTTTCTGTAGAATCTCTTCCACCGCCTCGCCCGCAGCGTTCACGCCCGACCATTGCAGATCGGTGAAGGGCTTGGTGATGCGGGCCGGTTCGCGAATGCGCGTGACCGACATGTCGAACTCGAAGCTGACCTCGCACATTTCCAACTCGCCGTTGATCGGTGCAGCTGAGCCAGGAGAGGGTGTTGCGGCCAGCGGGATGTGACCCTCGCTGGCGAACAGGCCCGATGTGGCATCCAGACCGATCCAACCCGCGCCGGGGATGAAGGCTTCGGCCCAGGCATGCAAGTCGGTGAAGTCTTCTTCCGGGCCATTG
Source organism: Hyphomonadaceae bacterium (assembly GCA_022760335.1). GTDB lineage: Bacteria > Pseudomonadota > Alphaproteobacteria > Caulobacterales > Hyphomonadaceae > UBA5336. Next base: position 6,620 of record JALEGE010000020.1, on the reverse strand, counting down.
GCCTCGCCCTCATGTCGTTCATCTGGGGCAAGCTGGATGAGATACCCGGACACAAAACGTGCCGCCACGCCAACCCGCCGAAGGAGATTGACCAGCAACCAGGCACTGTCGCGGCACGAGCCCTGACCAGAAGTCAGCGTGTGATCGGGCGTCTGCACACCCGGCTCCATGCGCACGATATAACCAACCTTGTCTTTGACGCGCTGGTTCAACTCGACCAGAAAATCGATGGTTCTCAATTCAGTGTCGCGTCCGCTGGACCAGAGCTGCTGGGCCTCGCGGACCATCACCTCATAGGCCTCCCCGCTCGCCGTCGTGGCGAGATAGGGTGCAAGATCGGTCTTAAGATCCTCAGTGTAAGGGAAGGGGGCGTGGAACACTTCCTCGTCCAGGAAGAAGTCGAACGGATTGATGGCGATCATGTCAGCCACCAGGTCGATTTCGACTTCGAAATGATCTGTTGTATGCTCAAAGACTGCGCGCGCCTGATAGTTCCCGAAAGGATCCTGCTGCCAGTTCAGGAAATGACCGCCTGGGGAGATCGTCTGGCTGTAGGAGACAATCGGGGTACGGGTATGTGGCGCTGGACGCAGGCGAATCACCTGTGGCCCCAAATTGATCTTTCGATCATAGCGGTAGCTTGTGCGATGGTTCAGTGCGACTCGGATGCTCATTGGCAGACCATGGCTGCCTATTGTGCAGGCGGCAAGCGCTCAGAGACGTATTCGGCCCAGAGCGATTGGACGCCGCGTTTCAATTGTTCTGTAGTGATCAAAAGCGAGGCGCTTTATTGCATGTCATTTGACGAAATGAACCATGAAGGCAAGGTCCGCGAGGCCTACACGACCGTTGCGGACTGGCTTGCACAAACCGATATCGAAACCCTGCGTGAACGACAGGTCGAGGCCGAGGCGATTTTCCGGCGGGTCGGGATCACCTTTGCCGTCTATGGCGAAGGCGGGGATCCTGAACGCCTGATCCCGTTCGACTTGATTCCACGGGTTTTTTCCGCGGCCGAGTGGCAGATCGTCGATTCCGGTGTCAAGCAGCGCGCCAGGGCGCTGAACCTTTTCATTCACGATGTCTATAATGATCGGGAGATCTTCAAGGAAGGCATTGTTCCGACCTCGATTATCACGGGCAATGATGCCTATCTTGAGTGCATGGAGGGCTTTTCCCCGCCCCTGAATGTCTACACCCATATTGTCGGCATCGACATTGTCCGCACCGGGCCAGACGAGTTCTTTGTGCTGGAAGACAATGCCCGCACGCCGTCCGGTGTCTCCTATGTTCTGGAAAACCGCTCCACCATGACGCGCCTGTTTCCAGACCTGTTCAGCAGCGGGCAGGTGCGGCCGGTGGATGGCTACCCAGATCAACTGCGCAACACCTTGAGGGAATGCGCACCGCCAGCCTGCAAGGGAACTCCGACCATTGTTGTCATGACCCCAGGGCATTTCAACAGCGCCTATTACGAGCATTCCTTCATTGCTGATGAAATGGGGGTGAACCTGGTCACCGGTTCGGACCTGTTTGTCGAGGATGGCCTGGTCTTCATGCGCACCACCACCGGGCCGCAGCGGGTGGATGTCATCTATCGCCGTATCGATGACGCCTTCCTGGACCCGAAAATGTTTCGCCCGGATTCCAGCCTCGGTGTGCCGGGCCTGATGGAGGCGTATCTGTCTGGCGGGGTAACCCTGGTCAATGCGCCAGGCACGGGGGTCTGCGATGACAAGGCGATCTATTGTTATCTGCCTGAAATCATAGAATTCTATCTTGGCGAAAAGCCGATTTTGCCGAATGTGCCGACCTATCGCTGCTCTGAGCCAGACAGCCTGGCCTATGCGCTCGACCATATGGAGGAGCTGGTTTTCAAGGAGGTGCATGGCTCGGGCGGCTATGGCATGTTGATTGGGCCGACGGCGACCAAAGCTGAAATCAAGAGCTACGCCAAGCGTGTGAAGGAAACGCCGCGCGCCTTCATCGCCCAGCCGACCTTGGCTCTTTCAACCTGTCCAACCCTGGTGGAAAACGGGATCGCCCCGCGCCATATCGACTTCCGTCCCTTCGCGCTTGTCGGAAAAGATGTACGTTTGACCCCTGGTGGCTTGACCCGTGTGGCCATGCGCGAAGGGTCCCTGGTCGTCAATTCCAGCCAGGGGGGCGGGGTGAAGGACACTTGGGTGCTGAACACATGACGGGCCGAAAGGGTGGACCAGGCATGCTGAGCCGTGTGGCAGAAAACCTGTTCTGGATCGGACGCTATATCGAGCGGGCCGAGGCAGTGGCGCGCATGGTGGATGCCGCCCGCCGCATGACAGCGCTTCCTGCTGGTGCCGGATGGAGCGCGTCGAATGAGTGGGCCTCCGTGCTGATCGCAGCAGGTGCGCGCGAAACCTTCGGCAAGTCGCTGGAAGATGTGAACGCGCGCGAGGCAATCCACCATCTGATGTTTGACCTGGAAAATTCCTCCAGTGTCGCGTCCTGTTTCACCAATGCGCGAGAAAATGGCCGTTCCATACGTTTCGCTCTGACCCAGGATTGCTGGGAGGCGCTGAATGGAGCCTGGGCGGAGATGCGCCAGCTGCCGCGTGATGTTGCCAGGGGAGGTGCGCTATCGAACCTGATCGAATGGGCAAAGGCAAAGTCGGCCGCGTTTCGCGGCACCATGCACGGAACCATGTTGCGCGGCGATGGCTATGATTTTCTGCGTATGGGTATGGCCGTGGAACGTACTGACAGCACAGCGCGCCTGCTGGATGTGAAATACCATGTCCTGTTGCCTTCAGCGTCTGATGTCGGTTCCGCGCCGGATCATTATCAATGGCTCTCCCTGTTGCAGGCAGCAGGGGCGCAGCGGGCATATTACGCTGTGCAGCAAGCCGATCTCTCGGCCCAGGGCGTTGCGGAGTTCATGATCCTGGAGCCACGTTTCCCACGTGGGATCTTGTTTAACCTTCACTGGGCCGTGCAGACGGTCAGTGACCTTGAGGCCTATTATGGCCAAGAGTCTGCATGTCAGAATGCCGTTGCCGGCGCGGCAAATCGGCTGGAGAATATGGATATCGAATCGATCATGCAGTTCGGGCTGCATGAATTTCTGACGGAAGTGATTGAAAGAAACAATGAGATCGCAAATCTGTTGGGAAAGGCCTATGGATTTGCACCCGCGGTCGAAGAGGACAGCCAGGCAGAAGATGCAGCCGGACAATAATTTGTTTGCCAGGTTACCTGCGTCGGACATTGTGCCGTCCCTGGAGGATACACCTATGACCTACTGTGTTGCCCTGAAGCTCCGAGAGGGGCTGGTCTTCCTGGCGGACACGCGCACAAATGCGGGCGTCGACAATGTCTCGCGTGTGAAGAAACTGTTCACCTGGCAGGTGCCTGGCGAGCGGGCAATTTCGATGATGACCGCTGGCAATCTGGGAATCACTCAGGCAGTGATTTCCGAGTTGAATGAGGCCATCGATCGTCCCGCACCGGGCGAGACCAATCTGTACAATGCCGAAAGCATGTTCGACGTTGCCCAGCTGGTGGGCGACACAATGCGCCGGGTCCAGCAGCGCTATTCGAGCGGGCTGACCGCGCGCGGTGTGGACTCCGGGGCCTCGATCATCGTGGGTGGCCAGCGTGGCGGTGGGCCGCCACGCCTCTTCCTGGTCTATGCTGCGGGCAATTTCATCGAGGCGATGGATGATTCGCCTTATTTCCAGATTGGCGAGCACAAGTATGGAAAGCCGATCATTGATCGGGTGATCACCATGGAGACGGAGATGCAGGATGGTATTATCTGCGCGCTCTTATCCATGGACTCCACCATCCGCTCCAATCTGTCGGTTGGCATGCCGCTGGATATGGCCGTTATCCGCACCGACGAGATGCAGTTTAATCAGATCCGCAGGATTGAGGCTGATGACGAGGCTTTCCGAAAATTCTCCGAACGCTGGTCGCAAGAGCTTCGCGATGCGTTCGGAGTGATGCGGCTGATGTCTATCTGATCAGCTATTGGCCTCGGCCACGCGGGCAAAGATGTTCTGGCCGTGACCACCGCCATTTTCGAAATGGGTCTGCGTGCTCGTGTCGGTGATCTCATCCCATTTCGCGGCCACAGCTTCGGCCGTGAGAGCCTCGCCAGTGCCGACAAAGGCGCCGCGCGTTTCCACGATTTCAGCCATGGAGAAGGCGCCCGCGCCGGCAGATAGCACCATGCCGGTCGGTGCATCCTCCTTCACCAGATTGATGACACCCGGCGTAATGTATTCCGGCTTCAATTGTTCCAGAACAGCATCGGGCATCAGGCCTTCGGTCATGCGCGTGGCGGCGATCGGGCAAACGGCATTGACCTTGATATTGTTCTTCGCGCCTTCGATTTTCAGCGTGTTCATCAAGCCTACCAGACCGAGCTTGGCCGCGCCGTAATTGGCCTGGCCGAAATTCCCGTAAAGACCTGTTGAGGATGTGGTGACCACCAGGCGGCCATAGCCAGCTTCCTTCATGATGTCCCATGCCGCCTTGAACGGTTTCACCGACCCCATCAAATGAACATCGAGAACAAACTGGAAGTCATCCAGCGTCATCTTGCTGAAGGATTTGTCGCGCAACACGCCGGCATTGGCGATGATGATGTCAATGCGTCCGAAGGCTGACATGGTGTCATCAATCATCTTTTGCACGCCAGCATCATCGGTAACGGAAGATCCGTTGGCGATGGCTTCTCCGCCCAGGGCCTTGATCTCGGCGACAACGGATTCTGCGGCTTCGGAGTTCCCGCCCGTGCCATCCAGAGAGCCACCAAGATCATTGACGACCACTTTGGCACCACGGCGCGCAAGCTCCAGGGCATGAGCGCGGCCAACACCGCCTCCGGCGCCAGTGACGATGGCGACGCGGTCATCAAAGCGAATGGACATTTGGAAATTCTCCGAACTGTTCTGATTTTGAGGCTTTGCAACACCGGTTTACGTGTGCGTCAAGGCGTGACGCGGGGGAGGGCTTTGCCGGCGATTATAGCACGCGCTTGTGATCGACCTGACCTTGGGATGGGGCTTGCCGGAGCGGCCTGCTCATGGCCCAGTGCACGCGGCAAGTTTCAAGGAGGAACGCCATGCTCGCTTATGTCACTCTGGGATCCAATGATATCCCGAAAGCTTTGGAATTCTATGATGCCTTGCTCGGCGAATTGGGCGCCAAGCGCATGTTCGACAATGATCGCCTCTATTTCTACGGTGTTGCGCCTGGCCAACCTATGGTCGCGGTCGGTGGGCCATTTGATGCGCAGGCTGCCACTTGCGGCAATGGCGTGATGGCGGCCCTGGCCGCGCCGGACAAGGAAACCGTCGACAAGATCTATGCCAAGGCGATGGAACTTGGCGCAAGCGATGAAGGCGAGCCCGGCCAGCGCATGCCGATTTTCTATGGTGCCTATTTCCGCGACCTGGATGGCAACAAGCTATGCGTCTGCAAGCTGGGTTAGACCCGCACTGTGAATGAAACGAAATGGAACTGGCCCGTGCCCTCGGCGCGGGCTAGTGACATTTACATGAAGAGTCACAATCGCTGCGGCGGGGAGTTGAGGCATGGAATGGGGCTGGGACAATGCACGCGCCCTGATCGGCATCGCGGTGATCTATGGCATCGCCTGGGGCCTGTCAGAGAACCGCAGACTGTTTCCGTGGCGACTCGTTCTTGGCGCGACGGCCATGCAGTTCGCTTTTGCATTGGTCCTGTTTGGTGTCCCGCCCATCCGCGACCTCTTGTTCAGGGCCAATATCCTGGTTGACGCGCTCGAGAACGCGACGCGTGAGGGCACAGGTTTCGTGTTTGGTTATGTCGGGGACAATGCCGCGGCCAGCGAGATCATGGCGGGTGAGGCACCGCCGCTTTTCTTCTTTCAGATCCTGCCCATCGTCATCGTGGTGGCTGCGCTCTCGGCCATGCTTTGGCATTGGGGCATTCTGCGGTGGCTGACCAAGGGCTTTGCCATCGTCTTCTCTCGCCTGATGGGCCTTGGCGGAGCGACATCCCTTGCGGTATCGGCGAATGTGTTCATGGGAATGACAGAAGCGCCGGTCCTGGTTCGTCCATATCTGAAGGGCATGACACGATCAGAACTGTTCGTCCTCATGACGGCGGGCTTTGCCACCATCGCAGGCTCTGTACTGATCATCTATGTCAATTTCCTGCGCCCGGTGATGGAGCCTATGGGCCTTGATCCCCTGGCCCAACTCCTCACCGCATCCATCGTCGCCGCGCCCGCCGCGGTGGGCCTCGCCATGACCATGATTCCTGAAGAAACCGAGACCAGTGAGCGCGCCCATGAACCGGATTTCGAATATGAATCCACCATGGATGCTTTTGCCACCGGCGCTTCGGATGGGCTCAAGATCGTCCTGAACATCGCAACCATGCTGATCGCTGCACTGGCAATTCTCTATCTCGGCAATGGTCTTCTGGCCTGGCTGTCGGGCGGCGTGGATGACATCACCTTCGGGGCTGTTACCATTTTCCAGGATGACCCGCTGACCATCCAGCGCATCCTCGGCTGGATCTTTGCGCCGCTGATGTATCTCATAGGCGTGCCATGGGAGGATGCAGCGCGGTCAGGCTCTCTGATG
>JALEGE010000215.1 GCA_022760335.1 Hyphomonadaceae bacterium | reverse complement strand
TTTTGAATGCTGAGTTCGACGAGTTCATGCCTGAACCTGGGATCGACTTCTCGGGAAATACCATTGAGCACTCGCCCGAGTTAACTTTCACCACACTGGCCCGCTATGATCGTCCTTTTGAGACATTCACAGGCTTTGTGCAGGCGGATGCGCGGTATCAAAGCCGTGTCTATTTCGGCGCTGAGAACGAAGAAACGCAGTCTCAGGACAGCTACTGGTTGGCCGGAGCGCGCTTGGGGCTGACCAGCCCGGATGAGCGCTATGAAGCCGCGCTTTGGGTCAAGAATCTCTTTGATGAAGAGTACGCAATGGAGGGGTCGTCCAATGCTGCTCTGGGTTTCAATACGGCGGTTGTAGGTGATCGCCGGACGTTTGGTATCACGCTAACAGGGCGGTTTTAATGTCGCGCACACACTCTGATATGGCCGATTTCGAAGTCATCTCTTCTGTTGAGTTGGGGGGCACCATCCCATTTGCCCCTGCCATCCGGGCTGGGAACTGGTTTTTTGCAAGCGGCGGACTGGCTCAGGATTATGAGACGGGCATTCCCCCGCAGGTGGCGCAGAATGGCGCCCCCTATCGCGGGTCGCACCGTAGTGAGCGCGAAGCCAACTTTATCTATGATCGGCTTGAGGGCTTTCTCAAAAAAGCGGGTGGAAGCCTGTCAGACGTCGTTCGTGTGGATCAATTTTATAATGATTACAGGGATGTGGACCCGTATCACTCGGTCCGCAAGGCGCGCTTGGCTCCGCATGTGCCGCCCAGCACATCCATGCTGTGTAGTGGGTTGCTTCTGCCCGAGGCGCGCGCGCATCTTGATGCTGTCGCCTATATTGATCCTGACTTTCCGGCAGAGGAGCGTCACAGGCGCGATCGCGGTCTGGATGGCCCGGCGACCTCCGGTTTTAGCGCGGCGCTTGTTGCTGGGGATTATGTGTTTATCCCAGGCGTGACAGCAGGTGCTGGCAAGGATGCAACCGAACTGCACATTCACAAATCAGCACGGGTCCCGGCCGGTACTTTGTGGTGGAGCCAGAATATCATTCTGGAGACTGAGTTCGTCATCCAGCACCGGATTGCGCCAGCGCTTGAACTGGCCGGATCGAAACTCGAACATGTTGTGAAGGCGCAGGTCTATCTCGCCCATGTCGAGGATATTCCTGGTTTCATGCGGGTGTGGCGCAAGTATTTTGAGAATGCGCCGTGCGCATTGACTGTGATCCCCTCACCTAATCCTTCAATCGGGGTTTCGGATGGCCGGATTGAAGTCAATATCGTTGCACTCACCTCAGATGGCGCCACGGAAAAACGCCTGATCGATATTGATGTGCCGATGCCATTGGAGGCGACACCACCCGCTGTGCTCGCTGGAGACATGTTGTTCATGTCCGGCTTGATCGCCTGTGATGAGGCGGGGCTGGTGGAAGGGGCGGTAAGCGACCCTGCTCAGCCCCATTACCGCGATGCAGTTGTGGCTGAAGCCGAAGAGATTGTCGCGCGTGCCAGTCGGATCTGTGATGCGGCAGGGACGGATCTCGGCCGTGTCACCCGGATCCAGCAATTCCATACGGATCTGTCGAGCTTTCATCGGTTTGCCCAGGCCTGGATGCGCGCATTGCCCGGCCAGCATTTGCCGCTTTCTGCGGTGGCTCAGCCGGCACTTCCCGTTCCCCATGCAACCGGCATGGTCGATCTCTGGGTTCACGCTCCAGCCTGAGCCGGCCCCAATATCACATTCAGGAGAAACACATGGCGCTTTCAGCAAGCGGGCTGAAACAGGTCGGCAGTATAGACATACCGGGCGGTGGCCAGGTCTTTGTGCAAAACGGCGTTGCTTACGTCGGTCACATGAATGGCCCGCTCGGAACTTCGCTTATCGATGTAAGTGACCCTTCCAAGCCGCGTCTGATGAGTCAGGTCGAGCTTCCTCACAAAGGGCTGGTCCATAGCCACAAGGTCCAGGTCCATGGCGATATCATGCTCACCAATTATGAGTCGCAATGGTTTCTTGGGGCGCCGCCCATGGATTGGAAGGGCGGGCTGGCGATCTACGATATCAGCCGCCCGGAAAGTCCGGAAAAGATTGGCTTCTGGGCTTGTGGCGGCAGCGGCATACACCGGTTCTGCTTTGATGGGCGATATGCATATATTTCACCTGAAATGCCCGGTTATATCGGGAATATCGTGCAGATCCTCGACCTGAAGGATCCAACGGCGCCACAGGAACTTGGCCGCTGGTGGGCGCCTGGACAGTGGCGTGAGGGGGGAGAGCGAGGACGTTGGGTGTTCAACAATACGCGCGTCCATCACCCCTATCCCATGGGCGATCGGCTTTATGTCAGTCTCTGGCATGGCGGATATGCGATCCTCGACATGAGTGACAAATCAGACCTGAAGCTGGTCGCAATGGCAGAATGCCAGGAGAATTCCCCGCATCCCACTCATTCCGTGTTGCCGTTTCCGTTCCCGGTTGCCGGGCGTCAAATCGCAATCGTGGCAGATGAGGATGTCCAGAAGAAGCGCCCAGCGCCGGGCGCGGAGATGTTCATCGTCGACATCAGCGATGAAACCGCGCCGAAAACCATCTCGCGGTTTCAGGTTGCCGGGCGTGAGACGGAGCATACGCCAGAGCATACTGGCTGCCATCAGCCGGTTGAGATTGTTCGGGGAACAGAAATTCCCTTCGCCTGGTTGCGAGAGGGGGTGAGGCTCGTGGATGTGGCTGATCCGCTCAATCCGGTGGAAACCGCACACTATGTGCCTGAGCCGGCGCCAGGTCAGCCGAGGCCCCAGACCAATGATGTGTTCGAGGATGATCGCGGTCTGATCTATCTGATCGATCGCATGCAGGGCCTCACAATTGTCGAGAGAAGCTCGACATGACGGATGCGCCTGAAATCAAACCCCACCAGGCCCAGTCCAGGCATTATGTGCTCGGCTTGTTGCTCCTGGTCTACATGCTGAACTTCATAGATCGGCAGATCATCTCAATTCTTGTCGAGCCGATCAAAGGTGAGTTTGGGCTAAGTGACACCCAAATGGGTCTGCTTTCAGGGTTCGCATTCGCGATCTTCTACGCCACGCTGGGTATCCCGCTTGCAGCCTATGCTGATCGCGGGAACAGACGAAACCTGCTGGTTGGCGCCGTCGGATTGTTCAGCATGATGACCATGCTTGGCGGCCTTGCTGTCAATTTTTGGCAGTTGCTGCTCGCCCGGATTGGCGTTGCGGTGGGAGAGGCTGGCACGAGCCCGGCCTCGCATTCCATCATTGCTGACCTTTATCCTCCAGACAAACTCAGCAGTGCCATGGCGACTTTCGCCGTCGGACTGAATATAGGCCTTGCCCTGGGCTATCTTGTCGGCGGCTGGATTGGGGATCTTTATGGCTGGCGCTATGCCATGTTGGCCGTGGGTCTTCCGGGCATATTGGTTTCGCTTCTGCTGGCGCTCACCATGCGCGAGCCGGCGCGGCGCCGTCCGCTTGCCGCGGTGGAGCCTTCAGCCCCCGCCCGCGATGCGGACACTCTGATTGACCTGCTTCGCTTTGCTGGTGGGCAAAAGTCCCTGCTCTTCATGCTTGCCGGGATCTGCATGATCTCATTTGTGACCTACGGCCTGATGAGTTGGCTGCCGTCCTACATGATCCGGGAGCATGATCTTTCGCTTGGATTTGTCGGGACCCTTTTCGCCGTGATGGTTGGCTTGCTCGGTGGGCTGGGCACGTTTTTTGGCGGGCGGGTCAGCGACATGCTGGCGCGGCGTGACACGCGTTGGACGTTCTGGCTTCTGACGCTTTCCTATATCGTGATCTTTCCGCCCAGCCTCGCCATGTTGCATGTCGGGTCCACTGAGCTTGCCATCGCGCTCTGGTGCGGTCCGGCGGTGCTTAGTGCAATCTATATGGGGGGGACACTCTCGATGACACAGCGGCTGGTGCGGCCCTCGATGCGGGCCAAGATGTCGGCCCTGATGCTGTTCTCGGTCGCCATTTTTGGCATGGGGCTTGGGCCGACTGTGACGGGCATGCTCAGCGATGCCTTTGGTGGAGAGGGCAATGGTGCATCCCTGCGCAGTGCGCTCAGCCTGGTTCTTCTGGCCTTTCCGGCCGGTGCCCTCATGTTTTGGCTGGGTGCGCGCACGCTCAAGGAAGATTTGGAGCGTGCGGCCAGCGTCTAGAGGAAAAGTATATTATAAACTGCGCGCGCTGGCACCGGAAACCCCCGGCTCTACCTCATACGGGTTTCCAGTCGCCAGCGCGGGCTCTTTGGCAGTTGTTTGCCATATCCCAGCAGGCCGAGCATCTGCACTCTGGTGCCTTCCGGGGCGAATGCCTGGTGAAGCGCATCAAAGTGCGGCTTGACCGCGTCATATTCCTGCAAAGCCTGACTGACGGGCCAAAGCTTCAGGCCCAGGCCGGTGGCGGCCAGATTGAGGCGCAACCATCGCCGGCCTGCTTCGATCTGATCTGTTCGGCTGTTGCCAGGTGTGCGCACGAGCGCGCTGGCCGGTGCCGAAAGGATCGCTGCCAGGCTTGTCTCGATGGCGTCCCTGTTGACGGCATGGGAGGCATCATAAAGCTGTTCAGGGTCGATCAGGTTCATCATCTGCGCCAGGTCGACCATAGCGCCTGATACATCGATGCCGTCCGGGCTGGCATTGATTGCCGCCTTGCCGAGGCGAAGCAGATCCACGCTTTCGCGGAACGCTTCGGGTGTGCTGACCTCGGTCTGATAGGCATCATGAGCAATCTCGCGGATTTGTACGTGCTCTTCATTGCCCAGATAGAGTGAGGCATACTCGGCCAGAGGCGCTGCGACGTCAGCTTCAACAAGGTCTGTTGTGAAGCTGGACTTGTGGCTTCTCCGGTTCATGACATGCTTGAACAAGGGGTCGGGACGGCCTTCGTCATGGATGAACCGGCACAGCGCCACAGGCCCGTCCTCTCCATCTGGAAACAGCCTTGTTTCCAATACGAAACCTTCCTGGCCTGCGGCCATTTCCATCAGTTCCAGGAAACAGCCCATCCCGATGGTAAGCTGGCGCGCATATGGATCTGTGACGGGCAGGTTCCGGCTCTTGTCGCGATAAAGATAAAGCTCTGTATCTCCAACAAGTTCTGCTTCCCATGGCTGGCGGTTATGAGGATTTGGAGCAAGCAGGGCATATGACAATGCCTGCAGCCTTGGGTCGTGGTAATACTGCCCGGCCAGCTTCCAGGGGCGCAGCGCATCCTCCGGTTTGCGCGTGGCGAGGAAGACGCCGGATGGTGCGCCGACCGCGACCACGAGGCCTCCCCCGATCATGGCGAGTAGTCGCCTGCGTGAGGCGGCGGGTTGCTTTGTCATCATGTCCTGCCTTTCAGGTCCCCTGGTGGGGTTTGCTCCGGTCTCAGGGATTTGTCTGGAGCGCGCTATCGAGCTCCTCTGTCCATTCGCGCAGGGCCTGGCGGGCATAGCCGTAGCGCTGGAAGCCCCCTGCAAAGTCGATGGGTTGGCTGGTTTTCCGGTCAATGCCCATGGCAACCAGTTCACCCGTTGCGCCATCATAGAAAGCCATCTCGATGGAGGCGCCTCCACGATCCAGCGGAACAAGAAGAAGGACTGTGGAAAGGGCATTCAAGGCAGGGCTTGCGACATTGATGTCGGTCACCATGATGCTTGCGCGCAAGACGCCGGCCTCCGGCGCAGACGCCAGCCGGTTTGCTGTGCCGAGTTGCTCAACAAGCGTCTCCTGAAAGAAGTTGGAGAGGTTCTGCAGGTCGGCTTCCATGATGGCGCCACTGGTTGAATCGGCCGGCAAATTGAAGCTGAGGGGTTCGGCAAAGACGGCCTTGTAGTTTGTCCAGTCAAACCCTTCGCTCTCCCACCACAGAAGACTCTGATCTTCCGGGTCGGGTTTGAGTTGGTCATAGTCCGTGAGGAATCCTGACCGTGTCTCGGGAGGCTGGGTTGCGCATGCCGACACTGTCAGCGCGCATGCGAGAAGAAATAGTCTTGCAGTTTCCATTATCGCTTCCTTTCTATATGTAACGCTCGCGTTACTTTTGGGGTAAAAAAATACGTGTCAGTCCAGGGCGCTCGCCAACTGACCGATACTTTCGAACAGGCGATCCCAGTCTTCGTTTCGGCCCAGATCCACAGAATTGAACTCACGGGTGCGCCGCGAGCGC
>JALEGE010000214.1 GCA_022760335.1 Hyphomonadaceae bacterium | reverse complement strand
TGCTGGTGCTGGCCAACCGGCTTGGCAAGGTCAACATGGCCCTGCGGTCAATCCAGGACGCGATTGAGGGCGGGCCGACGCTCGCACGCACAGATTTCCTGCTCAATGTCGGTCCGTTCCAGGAAGGTGTTGGCCAGCCGCAAGGCGCGGTTAGGGTCTTTCGCCAGGGCGGTGTGACGCTTGAAGCGCCGGAGGAGAGTTGAGTTATGGCCATCGCCACTCTTAAACGCACGGCTGCGATCTGTGCCATGGCGCTACTCGCGGCGTCACAAAGCCAGGCCGAAAACCTGATCGGTGTAAATATCACAGAGCCGGGCCAGTCGAACGTCTCGCAGTCGGTACGTCTGGGGCTCAACAAGTCCACAGTGATCGACCTGCCGCGCCCCGTCGCCGATGTTGTGATCACCAATGCTGGTATCGCGGATGCTGTGGTCCAGACCACTCAGCGTATCATTTTCCGTGGGGTTTCCACCGGCGAAACCAATGCCTTCCTGTTCGATGATCAGGGCCGCGAGCTGCTGAATCTTGAAATCGTGGTGGAAAGCGATCTGACAGGTCTGAAGGATCTCTTGGCGCGCCACCTGCCCGAAGCGCGGGTGAATGTTGAGGCTGTGAATGGTGCGGTTGTGCTTACCGGCGCCGTGGCGTCTGCGTCCGAAAGCGAACAGGTGATCCAACTGGTCAACCTCTATGGCGCCGATGAAGTCGTGAACATGATGTCGGTCGCGGCCAAGGATCAGGTGCTGCTGGAAGTGCGCGTTGTGGAAATGTCGCGCAGCTATCTAAAGCAGCTGGGTATCCGCCCGAACGGAGACACCACTTTCGGCGATGCTGAAACCTATGAATTGGGCGATACGATCATTGGATATGATCTGAGTGGTGATCCGATTATCGCTGAACGGCCATATCCCTCCAATCAGACCCTGTCGGTGGGTGGTGAGACGCAGTTGGCAACGGGAACCGGCGGCTTGCAGGGCGCACTTGGATATCAGAACTTTGTCGGCGACATACTGCAAAGCCAGGTCAATATCGACATCAATGCGCTCGAGCGTGTCGGTATCGCGCGCACGCTGGCCGAACCGAATATCACCGCGGTCTCCGGCGAGACGGCCACCTTCCTGGCCGGTGGTGAGTTCCCGATCCCGACCCCGTCGAATAATAATGGCGTTTCAGGCATCGAATTCCGCCAATATGGCGTTGGCCTCGGCTTTACTCCGGTCGTTCTGTCGGAAAACCGTATCTCGCTGAAGATTGGCACTGAAGTGTCGGAACTGACAGCGGAAGGGTCTGTTTCCGGTGTGCCGGGCTTGGCGGTACGCCGGGTGGAATCCACGGTCGAGCTGCCATCAGGGCGTTCGATGATGCTCGCCGGGCTGATCCAGTCGAGCACGCGCCAGGAACTCGATCAGATCCCCGGCATCAAGAACGTCCCCGTACTGGGCACCCTCTTCCAGTCGCGCGATTTCGCCAATGATGAATCCGAACTGGTGATCATCATTACGCCCTATCTGGTCGATCCGGCCGAGAAGAGCGCGCTGCGTACACCGGCCGATGGGTTTGCCAATCCGAGCGACACCGACGCGCTGTTGTTTGGCCGCCTGAACCGCATGTACGGCGAGGGAGATGCCCGCATCGATGCTGAAACCTATCGCGCCCCGGTGGGCTTTATCGAGGAATAGACGATGGCACAGACACCTGCCCGCTTGATGTTCTCCGGCCTGGCGCTGGCCCTGCTTGGCGCTTGCGCCAGCGAGCGCGTGACGCCGCCGAATGTCCAGATGACCGCCCTGCCGACCGATCGAAACCCGATCGGTGTTCAGAAGGCCAGTGAAGTGCTGGAAGTGGCGATCGATCCGGCGTATCCGCAGCTGCGCCTTGAAGATATCCATGCCATGGAGCGCTTCGTGGCGGCCTATCGTGACCGTGGCCATGGTGATCTGGTCATGATCATGCCGGAGAACGGCCCGTACCAGGACATGGCCGTCGAAGTGGTCAAGGAACTGCGCAATATTGCCTGGCAGAACGGGGTGGCCTGGGAACAGATCCAGGGTGGAACCTTTGATGCGCGCGGGATCAATGCGCCGGTATTAATGAGTTTCGAGGTCTATGAGGCGGTTGCGCCGGACTGTCTGTCGCTGGCCGCCTATGACATGTCGGACATCTCCAGCAACAATGAGCCCTCCTATTTCGGCTGCGCTGTGCGCAACAATCTTGCCGCGATGCTGGCCGATCCCGGCGACCTTCTTTCGCAGCGTGAGATTGATCCGCGTGATGCGCGCCGCGTTTCTCTGATTATGGAGGCGTATCGCAGGGGCGGGGTCACGAGTGCGACGGGTAATGGCGAAGCAGTATCGGCCTCTGAATAACGGCATTGGAGCGCCCGAACGGCGCGTTTGGAGTAGGATTTGATGGGCAAGGACAGCACACTCTTCGAAGACGACTTCGATTTTGATCTCGACTCCCTGGACGAGTTCGAGCCGCGCTCGAGTGCTCCCAAGGCGAAAGGCCCGGCTGCCTTTGATGACGAGGTCGAGTTCGACATGAGCAAGCCTTTGCACAAGGTTGAAGAGCCCCTGGGAGTGGATCTCGACCCGCCCCCCAAGCCTCTTGAGGCCATGGACGAAACGGGCGATGCCGCTCAGGCCATGCTTGCCGATGAGGCTCCCTCGGTAGGCGACCGTCCGATCCCGGCGATCGCAATTCAGGCCTTCATCGAGAAAAGCTCGACACGCGAAATGGTGGAAACCATCGCCCGCGACCGCCGCTTGAGCCGGGCCAGCATCGAGATCCACGAGGGCGGTCTGGATGCTGCAATCGAACATCTCGCTCAGAGTGCTACGCCAAATCTTCTGTTGGTGGAAAGCTCTGCGCCGGGTGCGCGCATGGTGGTTGATATCGACCGTCTGGCCGAGCATTGCGACGCCGGCGTTGAAGTCATGGTCATCGGCGCCACGAACGATATCCCGCTCTACCGCAAACTGGTGGCGCGTGGCGTCAGCGAATATCTTGTTCCGCCGATCCAGCCACTGCAGGTGATCCGCTCGATCTCCGATCTATTCACCGATCCTGATGC
>JALEGE010000213.1 GCA_022760335.1 Hyphomonadaceae bacterium | reverse complement strand
CAGAACCGTGCACTGGTGACCTGGATCGGATCATTTTCCCTGATGGGTCGTCGATTGTCATCTCCGCGCCAGGTGCTGATGCGCAAGGGTATGCGGGTCTGTCGGACAGAACGGACCACCATTGGGACCGCGTCTTCATCGCAGCGGGGCTCGCCACCATTCTTGGTGTTGGGGCAGAGCTTGGCGCGGATGGAGATGGCGATATCGAGCGCGCAATCCGTCGCGGAACAACAGACACGATCAACCAGGCGGGCCAGCGCGTCGTCGACCGCAATCTTGGAATTCAACCGACTATCCGTGTGCGCCCTGGCTGGCCTGTGCGCGTCGTTGTCACCCGTGACCTCATTCTCAGACCTCAGTGAAAAGGAGATAAATCATGTTTCACATCCCGCCACCGCCACGACAAAGACAGATCGCAGATTTATGTGCCGATCGGCAGGTGCTGATCGAACGTGAAGGTCAAGCACCGCTGACACCGGCAAAAGCATCAGCTCTATATGCGGTATTAGCGCTGCAAGGCGCGGCACTTTCTTTCAGTGCGGTATCTCAGGCCTCACAGATCTCGGGTGGGTCAGCATATGGCGTCTTTATTGCGATTGCCTGCTTGCTCTGCGGAGTGCTCTTGACCCGGGACTACTGGAACTGGGCTTTACGCCCACCGGCGCAGATCGAATATGCTCGCATTGTCGCCTATGAGGTAAGCGATCAGCATCTGAGCGCAATTGCCAAGGCCTCCAATGCCCAGTTTGTTGAGTATGTGCGGCCTGCAACGGGAGCGCACTGATGCCCCTGCGCCTCGACAAACTCCCTGACCGCACGCCGGTACGCATGAGCCTTTCGGTCGATCCAGACCTTGCGAGCGCGCTCAGCGACTATGCTGAAATCTATCGCCAGACTTATGGCGCGGAGGAAAAACCCGAAGCGCTGATCCCGGCCATGCTGGAAAGCTTTCTCGGCTCGGATGCCGGGTTCAAACGAGCGCGCCGCGCTCTTCACGCCAATACAGGAGATTAGACCCATGGCACAGATTGGAACGTTCACCGCAAAGGATGGAGCCTATACCGGCACCATCCGTACCATGACCATAAATGTGAAAGCGCAGCTTGTTCCTAACAAGGAAAAGGCAAGCGATGGCGCACCGGACTTCCGACTCTATGCGGGCGGCGCTGAACTCGGCGCTGCCTGGCGTCAGGAAAGCAAGCAAGGGGAAACGCCTTATCTTGCTGTCAAGCTTGATGATCCAAGCTTCGCGAGCCCCGTGCGTGCCGCCTTCTTCGAGAATGAAAATGACGGTACAGGCGTCATGGTCTGGAACCGGGCGAAATCCAACTGACGGATCAATGAGCGGTAGAATGAGCATTTCCCTCAAAGAGCTCGAAGAAGGCCGCAGGATCGCTGCCCTCGTCGTGCGTTATTGTGGGGAGAAGTACTTTCCGCTCTTCGATCGCTTTGACCGCGAGGTGCAGAAGCGCCGATCCGCAGCCGACCGGATTGAAGCAGCTATTGGTCGGCAAGTCCCTGAAATACAACGCGAAAGCCCACCACCTTGATTTCTACAGAAAGAAATGATACATATTCTTTCGAAAGAAAGGATGGTTCGATGTCACAGACACTCGCTGCGGATAGCCCGGAACGGGCACGCGTCATGACCATGGCTGTTGTGCGCGCTGCTGAGAAGCTTGGGCTTTCCGGAAAGGATCTCGCCACGATTCTGGGGGTTTCGGAACCGACCATATCCCGGATGCGCAAAGATGAGTTTAGGCTGGAAGAAGGCTCCAAGGCTTTTGAACTCGGCGCGCTGTTCGTTCGGCTATTCCGCTCGCTCGATGCGATCACGGGCGGCGATGGAACAGTGGCGCATGCCTGGCTGCGCAATGACAACCGGGCGCTTGGCGGTCGTCCTCTCGATCAGATCAAGACGATTAAAGGACTGACCCATGGCCTTGCCTATCTGGATTCCAGACGCGCTCCGCTCTGAGCAGTCGCCCGTAAAGAAAACCTACTGGCGCTGCGTGGAGGCGCAACATGTCGTCTCCACGCTTCAGCTTGTCGATACGCTGGATGAGCAACGCCTGCTGGAAGACATTCTGGAAGAAACCAAGACGCCCGTTCCGCCGGAATGCGAAGGTTTGCATTATCTCTACATGACACCGTTTCGCTACGGGCTTTACCCGAACGGTTCGCGCTTCCGGAAAGCCGGACCAACACCCGGCGTCTACTATGTCTCTGAAGAACCAAGGACCGCGATCATCGAAACCGCATTTCATCTGTTACTTTTCTATTCGGACTCTCCGGGCACGCCCTTTCCAGCCCAGCCAAGCGAGCACACAGCATTTGATGTGCCCGTCAAAACAAAAGCGGCCATCAACCTGACAGCAAAGCCGTTCTCAGACGCCAGCGATATCTGGATGCACCCGTCAGACTATGAACCGTGCCAGCAACTCGAAAAGGCTGCGCGCGCAGAAGACATACAGCTCATCCACTATGCGTCCGTCCGCGACCCAGATCACAAACCCAATGCAGCCATCCTGACGTGTGAAGCCTTCGCAGCACCGGTACCGACACAAAACCAGACCTGGCGTCTATGGTTCAACAAGGCCGGGGTTCATGCGATTTGTGAATTTCTCGAAGAGAAGTTCAGTGTTTCGCCTACGCAGTGGGCAAGCGATGAAAGGCTGCAAAGCATCATTTGGTCTTAAGCTAATATTCCCTATTAGCAGGTGTTTTGACCAACAATGGAAATCGAAGAATAACCCGTCAAAATAGGGCCAAAATGCTGGACGATATAGATCTGGGTTCGGTACCGCTCCCTGTTGAGTTTTCAGCCCGTTTTCTTCAATAGCTCTAACTGCCCAATCGCAAATCGTTCTACCACAGCGATTGCCTCCTCGCAGGCCAACTTAAGGTCATCCGGCGATGGCGTCTCATCATAGTACGTTCCATGGCTCAAAGAATTGATCAGAACACTCTTTATTTGGAAGCCTTGGTCACCCGCCAAAAATGTAATGAAGTTCGATAAGTCATGCGATTTGTCAGGCCTACAAAAACGGCCGACAGCCTCCAATACCTGCCTAATCGCATTCCCAGTAGCATGATCGGGATCATCACCGTTCGCGACGCGATATACGTGCTCAAGTTGTTGCTCAAAGGGCGCAACATAGCTGTGCAAATGAACTAATTTGTGCGTACTTCCGTCTTTGTAAAATGAGAATGTCGCGTCCTTTTTAATGACGCTGTTGGTCCGCGATATATTGAAGAAGTAGCTGCTGTGGGTCAGCACCAACAGGTCTGGACGCCTATTTTTGTTGCCATCTATTTTGGCCGGATTGATCGAAACCTCACCTTGATCTGAAATGTTCAGGTTCTTAAGCGTTTGAGCAATTGAGAACACGAAGTCATAGGACATCGAAGTTATTGGATCGTCGAAAACAAGAAACAGTTTTCTATAGTCACTGTTCGATGCGACTTTCCGATGTATGCAGGCTACGAAATAGCAAAATGCTATGGCTGTCTTTTCGCCGTCGCTTAGTGTGCGATGCGGCCCCCTCTCCATTTCCTTATCGCCACGTTTGAGGACAAAATTCTTCCTATCAAACACGTATTTTTCGGCAAAAAACTCCTTGAGGAGCAGCTCAAACGTATCTGCAACACGATCTCTTGCATTCGTTGACGGAGCCGCCTTTTCCAGATCGATTAGTTCCTTTTGTTTTGATTGAACGGCCTTGTGGAGGTTCCGGAGGGCTTCAATTTCGAACCAACCATTTATGGCAAACTCTTGTACAAAGACATCACAGGCCTTGCGCTGTAAGGCCTTCCGTTCATCATCAGCTTTCTCGACCGCGCTAGTGAGCTCAGCAATCTTTGTGTTGTTATCTTCAATGATCTCGTTGATCGTGGCGAGGTGTGCGGCAAGATCTTCAGCGGGTAGCGAGTGTGCAGAGACAAGCGTCTTAGCCTTATGTTCTAAAGTTGACTTGATTGCAGAAATGGCAGCGCGCGCATTCTTGAGTGCGGCCTCGCCATCAGCGATTTCGACATCCTTTTTTGACGGTACATAGTGCTTTAATTCGTCATAGCGGGACTTCTGCCGGGTGAGCTGCGTCTCGATTTCTTTCAGGCTAGAGTCTTTTTGATTGAGCTTGCTGAAGTAAGCCCTCAGCTCCTTTTTGTGTTTCTCCTCCTCATCGGCGAAGTAACTGACATAGGCATCTATGATTGTCTTCGGATCAGGAGCTGTAATCCCTTGCTCACAGAACGGACATGTGGTGCGATGTTCGTCCTGAATTATTTGGGTGCCAGTCTCATAGAAGCCGTG
>JALEGE010000212.1 GCA_022760335.1 Hyphomonadaceae bacterium | reverse complement strand
TTCTTTGTTCAGTGGAGAAGTTACCTACATCCCCGGCACCAATTAGACGCAAGGTACATGACACACCGCCACCAGCAGGACAAAATCATGAAGATCGCCTATCTCGCTTCGCAGGTTACGCTGCCCGGCTCACCAATCCGGCGCTCTGATGCCTTCGAACATGACTACTCCATGGCTGCGTTGGGCCCAGCCCTCACCGCGCAGGGCATGGCTCTGGAGGCGGTGTCGTGGGACGCGCCGGATGTGAACTGGGCGGGCTATGCCGCGGTGATCATCGGCACGACCTGGGACTATTGGGACCGGCAGGGCGAATTCCTTGCGCGGCTGGAGGAGATCGAGGCGGCTACGCGGCTCTTCAATTCCTCATCGCTGGTGGCCTGGAACAGCCACAAGGGCTATCTGCGTGACCTGGAGGCGCGTGGCGCGCGGTTGATCCCGACGCTGTGGATCGACAAGGTGACGCCGGAACGCGCGGCCGACGCGTTCGATACCCTCGGCTCAGTCGACCTTGTCTTCAAGCGTCAGGTTGGCGCCGGCGCGGCGGGGCAATATCGGCTGAAACACAGTGACCCCGTGCCGGAGATGCCGCATCCGATGATGGTTCAGCCCTTTCTGCCGGCCATTGCCGAGGAGGGCGAGATCAGTTTCGTGATGATTGATGGCGAGCTTTCCCATGCCCTGTTGAAACGACCCGCGGCGGGCGATTATCGCATCCAGTCTTCCTATGGCGGTGTGGAAACCCCTCTGGAGCCAAGCAAAGCGGACCTTGCCGCTGCCAAGGCCGTGCTCGCCACGCTGGACGAGACCCCGCTCTATGCCCGCGTTGACATGCTGCGCGCAGAGGATGGCGGGCTCTTGCTCATGGAGCTGGAGCTGATCGAGCCATATCTGTATCCGCTGCAGGGCGAAGAGCTCGGGCAGCGTTTGGCGAGCGCAGTCGCCCGCCGACTCTAGAGCGTTTCCGCCAAAGCCGGAAACGCTCTAAACCTCGACGATCGCGCCACGCACCCAGTCTGCGCGCTCTTCCCATCGCTCTGCAATATCGGCTTCCGACTTTGGAGCGCAGACCAGCAATCCGCCGCCAGCGGTAATTTTCGCGGCGATGTGCGGCCACATGACCACTGGGTCGGCTGCTTCGCGCCAGGGTGTGGCGACCGCCGGGTCCATACGGCGCGGACCGCCAAACCGGTCAGGGCGCGCCTTGGCTCCATCCCAGATTTCCGTGTTGAACAAACCAGGGCACAGCAAAGTGCTGGCAATCCCCTGAGCCTTTAGCTCGTGGGTCATTGCCTCTGCTGCGGCAAATGTCGCGTGCTTGGAGACTGCGTATAGCGGCGATTTTCCCAATGGAGCGCGCAAGGCTGCACTAGACGCGGTAAAGCCGACATGCCGTGGCCCACTCGTATCGGCCATGAGAGGCACAAAGGCCTGTGTGGTCCAGATCAAACCGTAAAGGTTGACGCTAAAACCCCAGTCAATGATGTGGGATTTGCCTTCCAGAACAGAGCTTCCAACCCCAACGCCAGCATTGGCCCATAACAGGGAAAGCGGTTCGGGGCGCTGCGCCAGGGTCTGCGCGGCCTGGAAACAGGCATCTCGCTCGCTGACATCAAACGCCATGGCAAAGGCCGATCCGCCAATTTCACTCGCGACACGTTCTGCGGCCTCAGCGCGAATATCCTGAACACAAACCGTCATGCCCGCAGCGGCCAGCGACCGCGCGAGCATGGCCCCTATGCCGTCGCCAGCCCCCGTGACAAGCGCCAGTCGGTTCTCAAATCCGGGAAGTTGGGTCATGTCAGCCTCGCGCCAGTTTAGTGCAATCCGGAACCGATCAGGTTAATAGCCGGGCCTTCATGGCATCGCGCATTTCCTGCGTCACACCGAGCGTGCCTTCCAGATAGGCGTCCACACTGCCAGCCTCTTTCTCAATCGTGTCAAAAGCGGTTTCGAGAAACCGCCTGCGCACGCCCAGGAAGGGGCGGTAAACATCGGCGGCATACGCCTTGCCGAGCATGTCGTTGAAATAGCGTTGGGCATCTGGCAGGCGCGCGTCGATATCCACCGCGATATTGGTCATCTCATAGTCACTGAGAATATCCCCGCGCGAGACACCGAGCACATGCTTGGTCAGCGCGCAGATAATGCCGGTACGATCCTTGCCGGCCGCACAGTTCACCAGCGCGCCAACCTCGCCTTCCAGGCCCGCCAGATGATCGAACCAGCCGGTGAACAGTTCCACATGATGCGGCTTGAACGGCGCGGTCACATAGTAAGTGTTCATCCAGTCCTCGGCCTCTTCCACATTGGCCTCGACCTGCGAGAGGAAGGTGACATGCGGGCTTTGCATCTCGCGTCCGCCATCGCTGGTGAGAACGGTTGGGGCGGACCATTTGCCCGGCTGGCGTTCGCGCTCATCAGGACGGCGAAGATCTGCCTGGAACTGGATCTTAAGATTTTCCAACCAGGCGATATCTGCCTCGGTCGCTTCATTATAGTGTCCTGAACGAAACAGCAGTCCGCGTTTTATAGTGCGCCCATCCCCAGTGGTATAACCACCAAAGTCGCGGAAATTGCGTACGCCTTCCAGCGTGTGAATACGGTCGTTCATGTCCGATGTCCCCGATCTTGTATCTGCCGGTGACATAGCAGGCTCACCGCCAAGGACCAGCCCGAAGCACCGCTTACTGTGCGTCTGGGGTTGATTGCAGCGCAGCTGGATGCAAGCGATTTCCCATGCAAGTGCAGCCTGCAGCAGTTCTCGTTTCAGGCCTGCAGCTCGATGCGGTAGCTTTCGATCACCGTGTTTGCGAGCAGCTTCTCGCACATCTCGCGCACTCTGGTCTCGGCTGCTTCGGCGCTGAGGTCATTCGCGATATCCAGCTCGATCACCTTGCCGATGCGCGCACTCTCAACCTCGGCAAAACCGAGCCTGCCCAGCGTATCAGCGACGGCCTTACCCTGGGGATCAAGTACACCGGGTTTCAGACCCACATGGACGATCGCTTTCATGTCTGAAACTCCCTTGCCGCCAGCGCTTAC
This sequence comes from Hyphomonadaceae bacterium, assembly GCA_022760335.1. Taxonomy (GTDB): domain Bacteria; phylum Pseudomonadota; class Alphaproteobacteria; order Caulobacterales; family Hyphomonadaceae; genus UBA5336. The sequence goes on along the minus strand of JALEGE010000212.1, from coordinate 3,331 downwards.
AGGCCTATTTGGCGCCGCCATTGAAGGCAACCACATTATCCGATGCGCCATTATCCTTGATGATGCCGAGCCGGCGGGCAACCTCGCCATAGGCCTCGGTTACCCCGCCAAGATCCTGGCGGAACCTGTCCTTGTCGAGCTTGTTTCCGGTCTCAACATCCCACAAGCGGCAATTGTCCGGGCTGATCTCGTCGGCCAGGATGGTACGCACCATTTCACCTTCATAATAGCGGCCGAATTCCAGCTTGAAATCGATCAGGCGGATGCCCACAGCGCTCATCAGGCCGGATGTGAAATCATTGGTGCGTAGGGCGAGCGAGACCATGTCGTCGACTTCCTGGGGGCTGGCCCAGTTGAAGGCGGCAATATGCTCCTCAGTGACCAGGGGATCGCCAAGATCGTCGCGCTTGAGATAGAACTCGACAATTGTCCGTGGCAGGGGCGTGCCTTCCTCGATACCGAGCCGGCGCGCCATGGACCCCGCAGCAACATTGCGCACAACCACTTCCAGCGGGATGATTTCCACCTTCTTGATCAACTGCTCACGCATATTGATGCGGCGAATGAAATGGGTCGGGATGCCAACATCGCCGAGCCGCGTCATCATGTACTCAGAGATGCGATTGTTCAGCACACCCTTGCCATCCAGCACGGCGCGTTTTTCGGCGTTGAACGCCGTGGCGTCGTCCTTGAAATACTGGATCAGTGTGCCCGGCTCAGGCCCCTCATACAGGATCTTCGCCTTGCCTTCATAGATCATCCGCTTGCGGGACATGGGGTCTCGCCTTCTTCTGAATGGGGACGGCTTGGCGCAGGACCCGCACCTTGTCTGCCCCCTGAGTAAAGCGCGCCTCACTGCCATGAGTCCGGTGCGCAAGCAACCAGACTACTGGAAATGAGCTCGCCCCGAAAGCGTCGCTGTGCAGCCAGGACATGAGAAAGCTTGAGCCGGGGCCACAGGGCTCCTAAACTGTCTATGGAACAAGCCCAGCAGGAACGGACCTCCCCCATGAGCACTTTCGACGATCGCGAACGCGCGGAAGAAGCCAAATACGCCCTTGATCAGGAAACCCAGTTCAAGGTGATGGCACGGCGCAACAAGCTGCTCGGCCTATGGGCGGCAGACCTGATGGGCAAGACCGGGGCTGAGGCCGAGGCCTATGCCAAGGAAGTGGTGCTGTCAGATCTGGAAGAGGCCGGCGATGAGGACGTGTTTCGCAAGGTGCGCGGTGACTTTGACAGTGCCGGTATTGATCGCACGGACAAGCAGATCCGCGAGCAGATGGCCGAATTGCTGCCCGTGGCGCGCGAAGCCATCCTTAAGTCTTAAGGATCCTCCAGTCTTCCCCCTGACGCTGGGGCAAATGGCGACAAGCCCGGCTGCCGTGCCTATATAGGCTGTACCGCCGCAGCCCGTAGCGAGACTTGGGAGGAAGACATGAAGGACTATCTGCAATTTTATATAAATGGTGAGTGGGTCGACCCGGCAGCTCCGCGCACCATTGAGGTCGAGAACCCGGCGACCGAAGAACCCTTCGCGCGTATCTCCCTTGGCGCGAAGGCTGATGTCGACAAGGCCGTGGCCGCCGCAAAGGCCGCCTTCCCGAGCTTCTCCCAAACCAGTGTGGAGTATCGCGCCGACCTGCTCGAAAAGATCGCGGCCGGCTTCCAGGCACGTCTCGGCGAGATTGCAGAGGCCATCAGCGACGAGATGGGCGCCCCGATGTGGCTCGCCCAGGCCGCGCAAGCTCCCATTGGCCTCGGCCATTTTGCCAATACGGCTGCCGTCCTGCGCAACTACCAGTTCGAGGAAATGAAGGGCACGACGCTGCTCCGCAAGGAGCCGATCGGCGTGTGCGGCTTCATCACGCCCTGGAACTGGCCGGCCAACCAGATCGCATGCAAGGTCGCCCCGGCGCTGGCGGCAGGCTGCACCATGGTGCTGAAGCCTTCTGAAATTGCACCGCTCGATGCCATGATCGTGGCCGAGATCCTTCATGAGGCAGGTGTGCCTGCGGGTGTGTTCAACCTGGTGAATGGCGACGGACCCGGCGTTGGCCAGGCACTCTCCTCACACCCGGATGTCGACATGATGAGCTTCACCGGCTCGACCCGCGCCGGCGTGCTGGTCGCCCAGGCGGCCGCACCAACGGTCAAGCGCGTGGCTCAGGAGCTGGGCGGCAAATCGCCGAACATCGTCCTGCCCGACGCCGACATGAAGAAGGCTGTTGGTGGCGGCATCCTCACCATGATGACCAATTCCGGTCAGTCCTGTAACGCCCCATCGCGCATGTTCATTCCGCGCGAGAAACGCGATGAGGCGATCGCCATCGCCAAGGCAACCGCAGAATCGGTGAAGGTGATGATGCCGCGCGAGGCCGAAAAAGGCGCCATCGGCCCCATCTCGAATGCCAACCAGTACCAGAAGGTACAGGATCTCATCCAGAAAGGCATTGAGGAAGGCGCCACCCTGGTCGCCGGCGGACCGGGCCGTCCGGAAGGGCTTAATCGCGGTTATTTTGCCCGACCGACCGTCTTTGCCGACGTCACCAATGACATGACCATCGCACGAGAGGAAATCTTCGGCCCGGTGCTGACCATGATCAATTATGACAGCCTGGACGAAGCCATTGAGATGGCCAATGACACCGAGTATGGCCTGGCGAGCTATGTTCAGGGCCCGCCCGAGCAAGCCGCTGAAGTCGGCAAGAAGATCCGTGCCGGGCAAGTTGTTCTGAACGGTGCCGGTATCGACATCAACGCCCCCTTTGGCGGGTTCAAGATGTCCGGCAATGGCCGCGAATGGGGCGTGCACGGGTTTGAGGAATTCCTCGAAGTGAAAGCCATGATCGGCGCAGGCTGAACAGCTTCATCAAAGTCATAAGCATGCCCCGCCCGAAATATCGTGGCGGGGCATTTTTTTGGCTTATCCTCCGGTCCGCTCCAGCGCGCGCTGGAATGCGGGACGAGCCATATTGCGGTCCATATAGGCCTTCAGTTTTGGATAGGGGCCAAGCTCACCGAGCCGCTCAGCCATTTGGCAAATATAAGTGAAACCGATATCGGGCGCCTGCAATCGATCGCCCAGGATGAACGCCTGATCCCCGAGACTGTCTTGCATATAGCCAAGCTGCAGTGCCACTTCGCCGGCGGCAAACACGCTGATTACAGGCGGTTTGGGATCCGCTTCACGCATCAGGAGCAGTTTCATAAGCAAGGGTGCAAAGGCCGAGGCCTCCGAATAGGCGAGCCATTGAGTCCAGTTGGCCCGCGCGATGGCATCGCTGCGCGGTGGAGCGAACTGGTACTCACTATCATAGGTGTCGACCAG
>JALEGE010000211.1 GCA_022760335.1 Hyphomonadaceae bacterium | reverse complement strand
CTCCGACCCGCTCCGCGGGCCACCTCCCCCGCAGGCGGGGGAGGAGAAACCGTTCTAAACCAGCTCGATGATCGTGGCGGTGCCCATTCCGGCGCCGACGCAGAGCGTGACCAGCGCGGTTTCCTTGCCGGTGCGTTCCAGCTCGTCGACCATCGTCCCGAGCAGCATCGCGCCGGTGGCGCCCAGCGGGTGGCCCATGGCGATGGCGCCGCCATTCACGTTCATCTTCTCGTGCGGAATGTCGAGCAGCTGCATCATCAGCATTGGCACAGAGGCGAAGGCCTCATTCAGCTCGTAAAGATCGATATCGCCGACTTCCATCCCAGCCTTTTTCAGGCACTTCTGGGTGACATAGGTCGGGCCGGTGAGCATGATGCCGGGCTCGGACCCGATGGAGGCCATGGCGCGGATGCGTGCGCGCGGCTTCAGGCCGGTTTTCTCGCCCATTTCCTTGGACCCGAACAGCACCGCCGAGGCGCCGTCGACAATGCCGGAGGAGTTGCCGGCATGGTGGACATGGTTGATGGTCTCAAGTTCGGGATAGCGCTGCTTGATCACCTCATCAAAACCCATCGCGCCCATGCCCGCAAAGGACGGATTCAGCGCGGCGAGAGACTGCATATCGGCGCTCGGGCGCATATGCTCGTCATGGTCGAGAATGGTGCCGCCCATCTGGTCCTTCACCGGGACGATGGACTTGGCAAAGCGGCCTTCGGCCCAGGCCGTGGCGGCGCGCTTCTGGCTTTCCACGGCATAGGCGTCGACATCATCGCGCGAGAAGCCGTACTTCGTGGCGATGGTGTCAGCGCCGACGCCCTGGGGGGCGAAATAGGTCTTGATGGCGACGCTCGGATCAGACGACCAGGCCCCGCCATTGGCGCCCATCGGCACGCGCGACATGGCTTCCACGCCACCGCCAATCGCCATGTCGGCCTCGCCGGTCATCACCTTGGAAGCGGCCATGTTGCAGGCCTCAAGGCCGGACGCGCAGAAGCGGTCGATCTGCACGCCGGCCGTGGTTTCGGCATAGTCAGCGTTCAGTACGGCGACGCGGGCAATATCAGAACCCTGTTCGCCAATCGGGGTGACGCAGCCCAGCACCACATCATCGACATTGGAGGTGTCGAGCTCGTTGCGGTCGCGCACGGCCTGTAAGGCCTGGGTGGCGAGGCTTAGCGAGGTGATTTCGTGCAGGGAGCCTGAAGCTTTTCCTTTGCCTCGGGGTGTACGTACAGCGTCGTAGATAAAGGCGTCTGCCATGGGGGGTCCTCCTTGTTGTGTTCAGGTGGCGGGTGCTTTGCGCGGATTGATGGCTAGTGTGGCAACAGCGCGAGCCGCTTCTTTCCCGCGTGTATCATAGAGCTCGCCTTCGGCGAAGATGACGGCCCGGCCGATATTTCGGATACGCGCGAAAACTTCGATCGCGCCGACACGGACGGGCCGCAGGAATGTGGTGTGCAGGTCGATGGTCGAGGGCAGTTTTTCCGTGCCCATTTTCATTGTAGCGAGCATGCCGATGGCATCGTCCAGCATGGCGGAAAGATAGCCGCCCTGGATATAGCCGGCCGGATTGGTGAAGTCGGGCCTGCCCTCGAACTGCACGCGCGTGGTGAGCGCGCTCATATCGAGTCCCAGCAGCTTGAAGCCGAGCGATTTCGAGCTTTCTGCCGGCTGGGGGAAGGTCTGGTGGATGAGATGGCTATCGGGCACGGAGCTAGAGCGTCCTCGCGATCAGAACTTTCATGATCTCATTCGTGCCGCCATAGATGCGCTGGACGCGGGCATCACCATACATCTGGGCGATGGGGTATTCGTCCATATAGCCATAGCCGCCATGCAGCTGCAGGCACTCGTCGATGATCTTGCATTGCAGGTCTGTGACCCAGTATTTCGCCATGGAGGCGGTTGCCGAATCCAGTTCGCCATCGACCAGCAATTGCGTACAGCGGTCGACAAAAACCTTGGCCACGGTCGCCTCAGTCTTGCACTCGGCGAGCTTGAACTGGGTGTTCTGGAACTCCAGGATGGATTTGCCGAAGGCTTTGCGGTCTTTCACATAGGCGATGGTTTCGGAAAGGGCGCGCTCGATCATCCCCATGCCCTGGGCGGCGACGATCTGGCGTTCCTGGGGCAGCTTTTCCATCAGCTGGAAGAAGCCCCGGCCTTCCGCCTCGCCGAGCAGATTGTCGGCGGGCACCTTCACATCGTCGAAGAAAAGCTCGGATGTGTCGGCAGCGTGCTGGCCGAGTTTTTCGAGATTGCGTCCGCGCCGGAAGCCTTCGGCCTCATCGGTTTCAACGCAAACGATGGAGACACCCTTGGCACCTTCGGCCGAGTCGGTCTTGGCGCAGACCAGAATGAAATTGGCCGTCTGGCCATTGGTGATGAAGGTCTTCTGGCCGTTTACGACATAACCATTGCCGTCCTTCTTCGCCGTGGTCTTGATAGACTGGAGGTCCGAACCCGTGCCCGGCTCGGTCATGGCGATGGCGGCCACCAGTTCGCCGCTTGCCAGTTTCGGCAGCCAGCGGCGCTTTTGCTCCTCGGTGCCATAGGCCTCGATATAGGGCGCGACGATGGCATTGTGCAGCGTAATGCCGAAGCCATCGACGCCTTTCCATTGCAGCTGTTCGATAATGATCGCCTCATGGCGGAAGTCCCCGCCGGCACCGCCATATTCCTCCGAAATCGAGGCGCCAAGCAGGCCTGCCTGGCCGGCCTTGGTCCAGATCTCGCGCGGCACGATTCCGGCCTTGCGCCAATCTTGCACGTGGGGGACGCATTCACGCTCGAAGAACTGGCCGGCGGCATCAGAGAAAATCGAGATTTCTTCGTCCTGGCGCCAGGTGGCGGGCTTGATGTCGAGCGGGCTGGTCTGCATCTCTATCTCCCAGTGAAGTGAAGAACCTCTTTCAAGCTGGTTCTTCTCGTTTACGTTCACGTCAACTCATTAGGTAGCGCACTTCCAACTGGATTTCACGGGTGACCTTGCGGAAGTTACAAAACTTTCTCCGTCACGGGCTAACTCTACGGAAGAATAGGGGAACGTGGCTGGAACATTACCTGGTTTGAGGGTCAGAGTATCGCCATATCCCATTCTCTGCGTGACCCGATTCTTGCAGGTTTCCCGCATGATTGAGCATGCCCTCCCAAAATGGGAAGGGCCTTTAGGGAGACCCCGATGCGCGCTGCATGCCTGGCTCTGATCGCCGTGGTGACGCTTATCTGCCTTCTGGTTTAGGCAGAGGAAAGCAGCGCGAACGGTGCGCTTAAAAGGCGTCAGCCTCAAGCGCCATCATGGCCTCTGCACCGGTCTTCACCTTTGCAAGATGCGCCCCGGTTTCCGGCAGGACCCGCTCGAAGAAATAGCGCGCCGTCTTTAGTTTGGTGCCATAGAAGGGGTCGCCGGAGCCTTGCTGTTCCAATGCCGTCTTCGCCATCTGTGCCCACATATAAGCAAAGGCTGTCAGGCCAAAGAGTTGGAGATAATCGGTTGAGGCCGCGCCGGCATTGTTGAAATTGGTCATACCGTTTTGCATCAGCCAGGTAGTCCCATCCTGTAGATGGCCCTTTGCGACCTTCAGTGCCTCGACATATGCGGCCAACTCGGCTGTTTCGCCATGTTCGGCGGTAAAATCGTCAATCTCGGCGAAGAATGTGAAGATGGCGCGCCCGCCATTGGCGGCGAGTTTCCGGCCGACCAGGTCGAGTGCCTGGATGCCATTGGTGCCTTCATAAATGAGGGCGATGCGGCAGTCGCGCACGAACTGTTCCATGCCCCACTCTTTGGTGAAGCCCGAGCCACCATGCAGCTGTAGGCCGTCATTGCAGGCCTTGTAGCCGCGATCGGTGAGGAAGGCTTTCACCACCGGCGTCATCAGCGCCATATAGTCTTCGGCCTTTTCGCGGACCTTCTCATCCGGGCTCTTGTCCTTGAGATCGCCATGCAGCGCGGTCCAGTAGGCAAAGGCGCGGGCGCCTTCAACAAAAGCCTTCTGGTCCATCAGCATTCGGCGCACATCCGGGTGCACGATGATCGGATCGGCGGGCTTTTCCGGCGCGGCCGCACCGGTTAGGGCGCGGCCCTGAACGCGATCGCGGGCGAAATCGGCGGCATTCTGATAGGCCACTTCGGCCTGGGCGAGGCCCTGCAAGCCAACGCCAAGACGCGCTTCGTTCATCATCACGAACATGTTGCGCATGCCCTTGTTTTCGTCGCCAACGAGCCAGCCGGTGGCGCCGTCATAATTCATCACGCAGGTTGCGTTGCCATGGATGCCCATCTTCTCTTCCAGGCCGCCGCAGGAGAGGATGTTGCGCTCACCAAGGCTGCCATCTTCACCCACGAAGAATTTCGGCACGACGAAGAGCGAGATGCCCTTGATGCCGTCCGGCGCGCCTTCGATGCGGGCGAGTACCAGATGGATAATATTGTCGGTCAGGTCCTGCTCGCCGCCGG
>JALEGE010000210.1 GCA_022760335.1 Hyphomonadaceae bacterium | reverse complement strand
CGTCACTGACTGGTCGCTCTATGACACCTTCTATACCGAGCGCTATATGGACACGCCGCAGGACAATCCAGAGGGCTATGACCGCTCATCTGTCTTCTATCATCTCGATCGGCTGGAGGGCGATCTCGCGCCCCTGCTGCTCATCCATGGCATGGCGGATGACAATGTCACCTTCGACAATTCCACCCGCCTCATGGCGGCGCTGCAGGAAAAGGGTCTGCCCTTCGAGCTGATGACCTATCCCGGCCAGCGCCACGGCATCCGCGGCAAGGCGTTGCAGACTCATCTGATGAAGACCCGCATGGCCTTTCTCAATCGGCATCTAGCCCCCGATATGAAGTAATCGATCCCTGCAGATCTTACCGACAGGTTTCATAAGACCCTCAACACGCGCGGATTTTCTCCCACGTGATTTTAAGGTCTTGCGCGTAAAAGCTCACAGGATGGCAATCTTCTCTGGGGCTTTATCATGGTAAAATTCTTGGCCACGCTCGTGCTGTTCGCAGCTCTCGGACTGGAGGGGTATGTTCTCTACACCGGCAACAAGGTTGCCGTGTGGCAAAGCACAGCGAGCACCGGTGAGGCTGTCGCCGCGCTCGGCAACCATCCGGCCGAATATGACATGCTGGTCTGCCGCCATTTCGACGGTCGCCAGATCCACACCTCACTTTACAAGCATGCAGAAGATAGCGTGGACGGGTTCAACCGTTGCCCACTGATCATCAATAATCAGGATGGCACGCAGCAGGTGAAGTTTTCCTAACGAGAGGCCTTGCGCCACGCAACTGAGATGGCAGCCTCCGGAAAAACAGATCCGGAGGAGACCCAACATGCCCGCCTTCCAGCCCACTGGCGACCAGTTCCGCGCGTTTCGAGACGACGCCTATGATGGTCCGATCGCGCAGGTGAACCTGCTTAAATTCCGCGTTAAGGCCGAGTATCCCGAAGGCGCGCCAGAATATGGCAAGGACGAACCTGGCGAGGTGGCCTATCAGCGTTATGCCGATGCCTTTGGTGTGGCGGCGACCGAGGCCGGCGCGAGCTGTCTCCTGATTGGCGAGGTCGAGCGCTATTTCATTGGCAATGGCGATTGGGATGCGGTGATGGTGATGCATTTCCCCAACCGACGCGCCTTCATCGCCACACTGAACCATCCTACCTATCAGGATATGCACCGTCACCGCGATGCCGGCCTCTTGTGTCAGGAATTGCTGACGACGCGTGTGAAACGCGCCGAGGGGCTGACTTAGCCCCCCACCGCATGCAGCTCGCGACCATGGCTGCGCAGCCAGTGGCGATGCTGTTTCCAGTCCGGGCAGGTGCGGGCGACATGGGCCCAGAACCGATCAGAATGGTTCATCTCCAACAGATGCGCGCATTCATGGGCGGCCACATAGTCGAGCACTTCCGGCGGCGCGCAGATCAGCCGCCAAGAAAAGGACAAGACTCCTTCAGAGCTGCATGAGCCCCAGCGCGAGCGGGTATCCTTCACGCTGATCCGGTGCGCCTTCACGCCCAGCCTCTCGCAATGCTCACCAACGGCCTCGGTGAGATCGGTCTTCGCCGCAGCCTTGAGATAACGCGTGATGCGCGCTGGGAAGGTCTCAGGCGCACCGGGCGCGTGCAGAACAGGCTCGCCATTTACCACCAGGCGCGCTCGCCGACCCGGTCCATCCAGGCTTAACCGACACAACTCCCCACGCAGGGGGATGACCGCGCCTGGCGTAAAGGCCACGGTTTCAGGCATGCGGGAAAGCTGCCGGGCGATCCAGTCCACACGCTCGCTGGCAAAGGCCGCTGCCGCCGGCAGATCCCGCTCGCGCGGCGCCACGGCAACGGCCTCGCGCGCCTTTTCATCGAGCCGCAGGATCAGCCGCCGCGCACGCGGATTGACCTCTAGGCGCACAGTTACCTGTCGCCCATCGCGCGTCTTCAGCGCCATTTTCTGGCCATTGTCGCGGAACATGCTAAACCAAGAATCGCTTTGTCTGGGTGAGTTTAGGGCACCGTCACCTCTAAGGGGATCAAAAACTGATGAAACACCTGCTTATCACCGTTGCAGCAGCAACACTTCTTGTCGGCTGCAACAACAATAAAAGCGACGTTGAGGATACGGTGGAAACCGCCGGCAATGCGGCGGTTGATTCCGCCCAGCGCGCACTCAATGATCTCGGCAATATCACGCTGCGCGGCGGCGATGCTTCCGAAGCTTCCGAGGCCCTTGCAGCCATGAACCTTGCGGACTCAGGGTCTGGACGGGTGATGTTCGGAGAGGTCGATAGCGACGATGACGGCGCGACGTTTACAAATGTCACCGTCGAAATTCCTGGTGACGATGACGACGAAGACGACGGCGCCACACTGGTAATTGGCACAATGGAACTCGACGGTCTCGACATGGTCGATGGCCAGGCCAGTTTCTCGAAACTTTCTCTCTCGAATATCCAGGTCGAACCGCATGATCCTGAGGATGCCGCAAATGGCAGCCTGGACATCGCCGGCATCGAGCTGCTCAATCCCTCCCCGGCCCTTGCCGCCTGGGTCGCGAGTCTGAACGGTGCGGGTGACCCCGCCCCCTTCCCGGATGTGGAAGACGTGAGCTTTGACAGCTGGAGCCTGTCTACGCTGGCAATGGAGTTCGCTGATGGCGACGATTATGGGAACTTCCTGATCGATTCCATCCAGTTCGGCGCTGTCGAAGACAGCAAGGTCGGCGTGGCCAGCATCAGCGACGTGAACATCTCCGGCCAGGGCGATGGCGAGGCCCCCTTCACGCTGAATCTGGGTGGCATTTCCATGACCGGCGCAGCCCTGGACATCCTGTCGGCCAGTTTCAAGGACGGCTTCGATGAGGGGATGGGCGAGGACTCCGACTTCGCCGCGTCCATCAT
>JALEGE010000209.1 GCA_022760335.1 Hyphomonadaceae bacterium | reverse complement strand
GGGCAAATCGAAGACTTCCTCTTCGACGGCCATTCCAGGCGCTTCATCCTCAATCACGGGAAGCTCGACATCCTCAAAAACATCGCCCGCAGCGCTCTCGGCTTCATCTTCCTCGGCAATGTCGAGCGGAGATGGCTGAGGCGTTTCCGGAGCCGGCGCCTCAGAAGCGGTTTCTGTGATGTCCGAGAGGTCGAATTCCTCGAACATGCTGTCATCTTCTTCCAGGGCCATATCCGGAGCGCTGGCCGCCTCGACGACCGGTTCGGGATCGACCGTTCGCATCTGAGCCTGAGACTCTGGCGCAATCTGCGAACGCGGTTCGTCATCCTCGGAAATGATCTTCCGGATGGAGGCCAAAATCTCCTCCATTGTCGGTTCCTTGTGTGCCTCTTCGGCCATGAAAGCCCCCGTCGCGCGGTCTCAAATCGTTAATCTGAGGCATGGGCTAAGCCGCTTGGGTTAACAAGCTCTTGCCAGAAGTTCACTTTTTGGAAACTGCACAGTTCTGTGGAAAAGCCACAAGAGACGATCAGGGCACCTGCGTGACAGGCAAGAGGATGTCGCGTGAAAGCGCACCTGTCAGGGCCAAAATCTGGTAGGCAGCAAGATGTGCATCGCGCTCCGCGTTCACCAGTGAAAGCCGGGCATCGAGCAGATCCTGCTCGCTGTCGAGCACATCCAGGGTGGTGCGTGTTCCCACGCTCAGTTCCTGGCGTGCGCCGTTGAAGGCGATCTGCGCCGCTTCCACCTGACGCTCGGAAGCCTCAATGGCACGCTCGGCGGCCTGATAGCCATACCAGGCCGCTGCCAGGGCGGCGCGCAAGTCGCGCTCTGCGGCCTGAACCTGCAGCCGGGCCTGCTCGCGGCGCAACTTGGCAGAGCGGACCTGACTGGAAACCAGCCCGCCCTGGAACAGTGGAATGGAGCCGCGCGCCAGTGCCGACACGGCGGTGTCGTGCACATCCTGGTCAAAATCCTGCTGGCCTTCCGCGCGCCCGACAATCTCGATCGTGGCCCGCCCGCCGGCCTCGGCAACACGCACAGCCTCGCTGGCCGCGCGTTCATCCTCACGCCCGGCAAGCAGGTTGGGGTTGAATTCCAACAGCTCTGCAAGCGCTGCTTCAAAGTCCTGTGGCAAGGCCGGCAGCGGGGGCAGCGGGCCAAGCGCGCCAGGATAGACGCCCGTCAGAGATTCAAACTGGGCCGAGCCCCGTTCCAGCTCGGCTTCTGCCGCAGCCAATCCAGCAAGCGCGCCTGCCAGACGCGCTTCCGACAAGGCGACATCTGTACGCGTGATGAAACCGACATCGAAGCGAGCCGTCGCCGCGCGCACCTGCTCATCCAGAACACGGACATTGTTTTCGCGGATGTCCACCGTCGCGCGCGCTGCCGTCACCTGCAGAAAGGCGGTAATGGTGTCGAAGAATAAATCCTGGCGCACCGCCTCCAGCCGGGCATCCGCCGCATCAATCCCAGCCTTCGCTGCACGCACGCCGGCCGGGATGCGCCCGCCCGTATAGATCGGCCGGGCAGCCTCGATCTGCGCCGTCGCCAACGGACGGTCCCCGGAATTGAGCGCAAAGATGCGGTTGCTGTCGGCTGATTCATAGCCTGCCGTACCACCAAGTGTGACGCGCGTGCGTCCCTGTGCGCGGGCTTCTTCCAAAGCCTCGCGGGCAATCTCGGCCTGTGTGCGGCCAACATCCAGATTGGGATTTGAAAGTTCAGCCAGCGCCAGCGCCTCATCCAGAGACTGTGCCTCTGCCAGGCCAACTGCCGCAAGGCTGGCAACGGTCATCATCACCAGTTTCGAAACGCGCATCTAACTTTCCTGCCTCGGCTCGCAAGCCATAGTCCTAGGGCTTGCTTCCCAAAAAGTGAACAGCGTTCACTGCACGGGAACAAACTCTGTCAGAACGGGAAATGCAAGCCATAGGCCGAAGCCTGGAAAGTTAAAAAACGAAGGCGGCCGGTTTCCGGAAGCTGGTGAATTCCGGCGGTGTGCATTCGAAACTGTCGCGGTAAGCCACCGTATCGCCGGCGCGTGAGAAAATGCGGGCGCGACCGAGCGCGGCGTCCATTTTCACCACCGCGCCGAGTCGCCCCCCGTCTGCAAGCTGATCGGTCAGCGCCGTGGGCACCTCCTCGACCATGCCGCAGATCAGGATGACATCAAACGGGGCCTGATCCGGCAGGCCGGCTGTCAGCGGGGCCTGAATGGCCGCGACCTGGTCATAGCCGAGCGTGGACATGCGCTCAGTGAGGCGGTCGACATCAGACTCGTCCTCCTCCACCGCGATGACAGTCTCGGTCAACTGCGCGAGCAGGGCGGCGGAATAACCCGCCCCTGCTCCAATCACCAGCGCCACATCGCTGGGCCGGGGCGCCAGCGCCTTCAGCATCTTGGCAATATCGCGCGGCAACCACATGGCGCGATCCTCGCCGGTCGGGATTTCGAACTCCGAGTAAGCAATCTCGCGCTTGCCACTGGCCACAAAGGCTTCGCGCGGCACTGTCAGGAAGGCCTGCACATATTCCGGGTCGGAAACATCATTGGGCCGGATCTGGCTGTCGACCATGATGCGGCGGGCGGCCGTGAAATCCATAAGGCTTCCTTGAAGAAAAATCCGATAAGAACGACTATCCGCTTAGCTCCAACCTAATTGCAGAGCAAGTTCATCTGGCGTCGCACTCATGACAATCAAAACGTACCATAACTCTGACTATCCCCGAGATCACAAGATTCTGTATCAACGTAGGGAGATCGCCGGACTTGCACACTACAAAGACGCTGCTCAGAAGTTTGTGCGTGCGCGAGGACAGCACCTTGAATGGTCGATTGAACCGGATAATGCATACGACAAAAATGCAATAGTGATTTTTGGATGCAGCAAGGGTCTATTCCGTTCTCGAAGGGAAAAGCTCGGCTATGTCCCGGCGGCATTGGCTGCAGAACTTTATGCTCGCGATTTGGTTGATAAAGCAGCGCCCCGCCTTCTTAAGACCTACATGACT
>JALEGE010000208.1 GCA_022760335.1 Hyphomonadaceae bacterium | reverse complement strand
GTCAGGCATCCCCTTCCAACTCGGCATTATCCGCAACCATTATATCGGCCGGACCTTCATCGAGCCGACGCAGATCGAGCGGGAATTGTCGGTCTCCAAGAAACACTCCCCCAACCGCGCCGTGCTGGAGGGCAAGCGCGTCCTGCTGGTCGATGATTCCATTGTGCGTGGGTCCACCTCGCGCAAGATCGTTGAGATGGTGCGCGAGGCCGGGGCGCGGGAAATCCATTTCCGCTCGGCCAGCCCGCCGATCCAGCATCCCGATTTCTATGGCATCGACATGGCCGGGCGCGACGAGTTGCTCGCGGCCAATCACACCATGGAGCAGATGCGCGAGATGCTGGGGGTGACGAGCCTGGGCTTCCTCTCGGTGCCAGGGCTTTACAAAGCGATTGGCAATATAGAGCGGCGCGAGTCCTATCCGCAATTTGCCGATCATTGTTTCACCGGCGAGTATCCCACCCGCCTTCTGGATCATGAGCGCAAGCAGGGCGCGAAGAACTACCAGCTCTCCCTGCTGGATGAACCACCACTGAGCTGACATGACTGAAAAAAGACTAGTACTCGTCACCGGCGCATCGCGCGGGATTGGCCGGGCCGCCGTATTAGAACTGGCCCGGCGCGGCCATCATGTGATTGGCCTGGCGCGATCGCAAAAGGCACTGGAAGCGCTGGATGATGAGCTGAAAGCCGCCGGGCATGCGGCCACTTTCGTGCCGATGGACCTGACCGATGGAAAGGCCGTGGATGCGCTGGGCCAGATTCTGAATGACCGGTTCGGGCGCCTGGATGGCCTGCTCGGCAATGCCGGGGTGCTGGGCACGCTGGGGCCGCTGCAGACGATCAAGCCGCGCAGTTTCGACGAGACCATCGCGGTGAACCTGACGGCGAACTGGCGCCTCATTCGCGCCATGATGCCCCTGTTGGCCAAGAGCGAGGCGCCGCGTGCGGTTTTCGTCACTTCTGGCGTGGTGCCACGTCCGCGCGCCTTCTGGGGCGCGTATCAGGCCTCCAAGGCGGGGCTGGAGGCCATGGTGGCCGCCTGGGCGGATGAGAATGAGGCTGGCGAGTTGCGAGTGAACCTGTTCGATCCGGGCGCCACGCGCACGCAGATGCGGTTTGACGCCATGCCGGGCGAGGATCCGCAGACCCTGCCGACGCCGGAAGATGTGGCCGTGCCCATGGTAGACCTGCTGGAGCCGGTGGAAACGCGCACAGGTGCGAGGATCTCGTATCGCGATCTTTAGTGCGCGCCGCCGAACTGGCCGGGGCGGACGGAGTAATCCACCGCCAGCGCATAGTCAGGATCGTCATCGCTATCGACCATCAACTGGCCGGCGCGCGAGAGCAGGGCATGGCAATCACGTGAGAGATGGCGCAGCTGCAGCGTCTTGCCCAGCGCGGCGTATTTTGCGGCCAGATCCTCGATTGCCTGCAGCGCGGACTGGTCGACAACGCGTGAGCGCATGAAGTCGACAATCACCACATCCGGATCGTTCTCGGGACTGAAGATCTCAGCAAAGCCATCGGTGGAGCCGAAAAAGAGCGGACCTTCGATCTCATAGACAATCGCGCCGGGCGTGCGGACGGAATCGCGCTTGATGCAGTGGATGCGCCTTGCATTGTTCCAGGCATAGGCGAGGGCGGAGACAATCACACCGACCACAACGGCAATAGCGAGATCGAATTGCACCGTCACTGCCGTAACCAGCACGATGACAAAGGCATCCATCAGCGGGATTTTCCGCATGATGCGCAGAGAGTTCCAGGCAAAGGTGCCGATCACCACCATGAACATCACGCCCACAAGGGCGGCCAGCGGGATCTGCTCGATCAGGCTGGAGCCGACAAGGATGAAGGCGAGCAGGAACAGCGCGGCGAGCGTGCCGGAAACGCGGGTGCGCCCGCCCGATTTCACATTGATCATGGACTGGCCGATCATGGCGCACCCGCCCATGCCGCCGAAAAAGCCGGTGACGATATTGGCCGTGCCCTGGGCCAGGCACTCCTTGCTGGCCCCGCCACGCTGGCCGGTCATTTCGCCGACAAGGTTGAGGGTGAGCAGACTTTCGATCAAGCCGATTGCGGCCAGGATCAGCGCATATGGGAAGATGATTTCCAGCGTCTCGAAGCTCAAGGGGACGGCGGGCAGGTGGAAAGCCGGCAGCCCACCTTCGATGGATGCCAGATCGCCGACACGTGGCACATCCAGCCCGAAACCGATGACAATCGCTGCGATAACGAGGATTCCGGCAAGCGGGGCCGGGATCACGCGGGTAAATTTCGGCAGCACATAGATGATCCCCATGGTCAGCGCCGTGAGGGAGAGCATCAGGGCCAGCGGCAGGCCGGTTAGCCAGTCTCCATTGGGCAGGAAGCCATGGCCATCAGGCGTCGCGGTGCCCGGCACCTGGAACTGGCCAAGCTGGGCCAGGAAGATCACGATGGCGAGCCCGTTGACGAAGCCCAGCATCACCGGATGGGGCACAAGCCGGATGAATTTTCCAAGCCGGAAGGCCCCGGCCAGAAGCTGCAAGATGCCCATCAGTACAACGGTGGCAAAGAGATACTCGACGCCATGATCGGCCACCAGGGCGACCATCACCACGGCCAATGCGCCGGTGGCGCCGGAGATCATGCCGGGCCGTCCGCCCAACAGTGCAGTGATCAGGCCGACGAGAAAAGCGGCGTAAAGGCCAACAAGCGGATGCACGCCGGCGACAAAGGCAAAAGCCACGGCCTCTGGCACCAGGGCCAGCGCCACGGTCAATCCCGACAGGACTTCAACGCGCAGCTGACTGAAGCTGAGCTGGCCAAGCCCTGGGCGCGAGAGGCGAGGCAAGGCTATACGTTCTGCAAAACTGGCGAGCGTGGATTTAGGCAAGTCGATTTTCCCTGAAAGGTAGAGGCCTCGCCTTCAACATGCTTTGTGCTGCAATGCAACATGTTGAGACCCGTAAGGGCTGCTGAATGGTGATCTGCGTTTCATTTCAACGCGGATTGCTCTAGGGCTGGGACATGACTGAGTCTCCGGACATCAAGGCCGAGCCGACCCTGCTGAAAAAGCCGATCCGCGATTCCAAGCCGGGACCGTGGCAGATTTCCAATATCATTGACGGGCGTGCGTTGCGGATCAAGTTGACGGCGGCCTGGCTCAATAATCTGGGCGATCCGGTCGCGGGTCGTGCGCGCGCCATCGACCAGTTGCACCAGGCCATGTTTCGGGGCCGCATGATCGCACAGGAGCGTCTGCAGCAGGGGGCAACCGGTCTGGATACTGCGCGATTGCTGGCTGCGGTGCAGGATGAGGTGATTTCGGCGCTGTTTGATTTCACCACCACTCATGTGCATCCGATTTCCAATCCCACCGAGGGGGAACGCATCGCCATTGCGGCGACAGGCGGCTATGGGCGCAGTGTGCTCGCGCCATCCTCGGACATCGATATTCTTACTCTGCATGCCTGGAAGCGCAGCCCGCATGCGGAGAATGTCGCTGAATATCTCCTCTATGCCTTGTGGGATATGGGCCTGAAGGTTGGCCACGCCTTCCGCACGCCGGAGGAGTGTGTGCGGTTGGCCAATAGTGATGTGACGATCAAGACCTCGCTGCTCGACATGCGCTATCTGTGCGGTGATGCGGAGCTCTTCACCGAGGGCCGCAAACTTTTCGAAGACAAGTGCATGCGTGGCACCGATGCCCAGTTCATCGCCGACAAATTGGCCGAACGGGACAATCGCCATGCCCGGGAAGGCAACACGCGCTATGTTGTCGAGCCGAATGTGAAGGAGAGCAAGGGCGGCCTGCGCGACCTGCAGACCCTCTTTTGGCTCATCAAGCACATGCATGGCGGCACCTCGCTGGAAGAAGTGATGGCCGCCTCGCCCTTCACCCAGCAGGATTTTCGCCGCTATATCCGCGCAGCAGAGTTCTTCTGGACGGTGCGCTGTCATCTGCATTATCTCACCGGCCGCGCCGAGGAGCGCCTGAGCTTCGATCTCCAGCCGGAAATCGCAGCGCGCATGGGATATCGCGGCCGGGGTAACCAGCTTGGTGTTGAGCGTTTCATGAAGCGCTACTTCCTGATGGCGCAGGAGGTGGGCACGCTGACACGTGTGCTGGCTGCGAAGCTGGAAGTGGACCTGAAGAAAAAGCCGGAAGGCCTGCGCCGCTTTCTGCCGCAACCGGGCGTGCAGCCGATTGAGGGAACCGAGTTTATCATTGATGCCGGGCGCGTTTCGGTCCCCGACGAGAATGTATTCTCCGACAATCCGGTCGCCATGGTCCGCCTGTTCACAGTGGCCGATCATCAGTGTCTGGATGTACATCCAGACGCGCTCTGGTATGCCCGTCACTGCTTGCGCAGGATCCGCAGTGAGGTTCGCCGGTCGCCGGAAGGCCAGCAGGCGGTGCTCGATGCACTCCTGACCACGACCGCGCCGGGCATGGCGCTGCGCCGCATGAACGAGGCCGGCGTGCTTGGCAAGTTTCTGCCCGAGTTTGGCGGCATTGTCTGCCAGACCCAGTTCAACATGTATCATCACTACACTGTCGATGAGCACTCCCTCCGCGCGGTCGAGGCCATTGCCGATATCGAGCATGGCCGAACAGAGGATTTCGCCCTTCCGCGGGAGCTCTTTCCGCTGATTGAAAACCGCCGCGCGCTGTATCTCGCCATGCTGTTGCACGATACCGGAAAGGGATTGGGTGACCAGCAGGTGGAGGGCGAGAAAACCTCGCGCCGGGCCGCCAAGCGGTTGGGCCTGGGACCGGCGGAAGTTGACCTGGTTGGCTGGCTTGTGCGCAACCATCTGGAGATGAGCGAGACAGCGCAGAAGCGCGACCTTTCCGATCCGCGCACGATTTCAACTTTCGCGCAGAAGGTGGGTGATCTGGAGCATCTGCGCCTGCTCTATGTCCTCACCGTTGCTGATATCAGCGCGGTTGGCCCGAATGTCTGGAATGCCTGGAAAGGCCAGTTGATGGCCGATCTCTATCACAACACCGCAGCCGCGCTGCGCGGTGGACGTACAGATGAGGCCTCCGTGCAGGTTGTGCTGGAAGAACGCGCGGAAGTGCGCCGTGGCGAATTGGTGGAACTGGTCGGTACCTTGCCCAGCGTGATGACGCAGATGGATGCGGCCTACTGGACAAGTCTGGATGCAGACGAACTGTCCTGGCATGCGGCCTGTCTGAATGAGGGTGGAGCGGTGCATACACGCGCCTTGCAGGGGCGGGGCGGCCTGGATGTTCTGGTCACCGGCACCGACCGGGTTGGCCTCTTTGCGGCGATTGTCGGCGCGATTGTCGGGCGCGGGGCGAATATCGTGTCCTCACAGGTCTTCACCGCTCCTGATGGTCAGGTGATCGACACCTTCGTGTTGCAAACCCATGGCGGCGAAGTGTTTGCCGGTGGCGACCCCTATCGCGTCGAGGCGCTGGTGCGCGACATAACCGCGGCGATCGAAGGCACACACACGCCCAAGCCCGTGCAGACGCGCCGGGGCTCACGCGAGGCCGCTTTCATTGTCGAGCCTGTGGTGCAGATCCATGACGATCTTTCCAATGAGTCCACTGTAATTGACTTGTCCGGGCGCGATCGCCCTGCCTTGCTTCTGGATGTGGCCGAAGCGCTTGCCGCTTCTGGCCTGTCGTTGCGCTCGGCCCATGTCG
This sequence comes from Hyphomonadaceae bacterium, assembly GCA_022760335.1. Classification (GTDB taxonomy): domain Bacteria; phylum Pseudomonadota; class Alphaproteobacteria; order Caulobacterales; family Hyphomonadaceae; genus UBA5336. The sequence goes on along the minus strand of JALEGE010000208.1, from coordinate 10,045 downwards.
GCGGGCGTGGCGAGCGGGTGTTCGATGCCTTCTATGTACAGACCACCGAAGGCGGAAAGCTTGTGGACGATGCCTTGAAACAGCAGTTGAAGAAGGAACTCGTAGCCATTCTGGGCCGCGATGAACCCGACCAGCCCGCGACGCCGGCCCATAATCTGCGTCAGGCCAGCGCGGCCGACAGTTTCTAGAACGGATCTGAACCGGATGAGCCTTGTCCGCAACACGATGGTGCAGGCTTCGCTGACGTTGGTCTCGCGCGTTCTGGGCCTGTTGCGCGAGGCGTTGATCGCCGCGAAGATCGGCGCCGGGCCGGTGGGCGATGCCTTCTTTGCCGCGCTGATGTTTCCGAACCTGTTCCGGCGTTTCTTCGCCGAGGGCGCCTTCGCGCAGGCCTTCGTGCCCTCTTATGCGCGCACATTGGAGGCTGAAGGCGAGGCCGCCGCACAGGCCGTGGCGCAGGAGGCCATGCGTGTTCTCTTCGCCGTGACAGCGGGCATTGTCATCGCCGCGCAGCTTGCCATGCCCTGGATCATGCGCGCGCTGATGGGGGCCTATGTCGACCAGCCGGACATCTTGCAACTTGGCATCCTGCTCACCCAGATCACCATGCCATATCTTGCCTTTATGGCGCTGTCGGCGCTGTTTTCCGGTGTGCTGAATTCGCTTGGGCGCTTCGCCTTTTCTGCCGGGGCGCCAACGCTGCTGAACATCTTCATCATTAGCGCCGTCCTGTCAGCCACCGGGCCGGTGCAGACGGCTGAGTTTGCCGCTGTGGCCGTGACACTGGCAGGCATCGCGCAGGCCGCGCTGCTGTGGTGGGGCGTTGCGCGCCAGAAAGTGCGCCTGTCGCTGCTCGGCTGGCCGCGTATCACGCCGAATGTGAAGCGCGTCATGGCGCTCGCCATACCCGGCGCGATTGCCGGCTCGGGGATGCAGATCAATGCGCTCGTCAGTCAGGTTCTGGCGGGGCTGGAAGTCGGCGCGCGTTCCTATCTCACCTATGCTGACCGGCTTTACCAATTGCCGCTCGGCCTCGTTGGCGTGGCTGTTGGCGTTGCGATCCTGCCGCGCCTGTCGCGCGCCGCGCGGGCCGAGGATGGCGCGGGGGCGAGCGCGATGCTGGATGATGGCATTGGCCTGGCCATGGCTTTGACCCTGCCGGCGGCGGTGGCCCTGGCGATTGTCCCGGTGGCGCTGATCGACGGCCTCTTCGGGCGCGGGGCGTTTACAGTCGATGATGCACTGCTTTCGGCCAGCGCGCTGGTCCAGTATGCCTGGGGCGTGCCGGCCTTTGTGCTGATCAAGGTGCTGGCGCCGGGCTTTTTCGCGCGCGAGGATACGCGCACGCCGATGTTCTATTCGCTGCTTTCGGTGGCGATCAATACCGGCCTCGGCGTGGCGCTGTTCCTTTGGTTTCAATCCATGGGCCGGCCGGGTTTTCCAGGCCTTGCCATCGCCACCAGTGTTGCGGCCTGGGTGAATGCCGGCCTTCTGTTTCTGACGCTTCAGGCACGCGGCTGGTATCGGCCCGGTGCGCGCCTGCTCAGCCGCATGACCAGCTGTCTCATCGCAAGCGCGGCCATGGGCGCCGCGCTTTGGTGGCTGATGGGCCGCGAGGCGGAGATGCGCAGTCTCGTGCCCGGCGGGCGGATCCTTGAGGTGCTGGCCCTTATCGGCGCGGGCGCGGTGATCTACGGCATTGCCGCGCTTCTCTTCGGTGCTTTGCGCCCGAGCGACCTTAAGGCACTGGCGCGCCGGCGCACGGTGGAGTAAGGCCCTGCGCCATGACTGATGATACCCCCACCTATGCCGGCCCGGAGCGGGTCTTTTCCGGCGTGCAGCCCTCGGGTGACCTGCATCTCGGCAATTATCTCGGCGCGCTGAAAAAGTTCGCCGACCTGCAGGACGATCATGACTGCGTGTTCTGCGTGGTCGACCTGCATGCCATCACCGTGCCGCAGGACCCGAAACTGCTGGCCCAGAAAACGCGCGAGATCGCGGCGGCCTTCTATGCCGCCGGCGTCGATCCGGACAAGGCCGTGGTCTATGCCCAGTCCGCCGTACCGGCGCATATGGAACTGGCCTGGTATTTCAACTGTGTCGCGCGCATGGGCTGGGTCGAGCGGATGACCCAGTTCAAGGACAAGGCCGGCAAGGATTCCGAGCGCGCTTCGGTGGGCCTCTTCACCTATCCGGTGCTGCAGGCGGCCGACATTCTGGCCTACAAGGCGACCCATGTGCCCGTGGGCGAGGACCAGAAACAGCATCTGGAGCTTTCGCGCGACATTGCCGAGCGCTTCAACCGCGAATTTGATGTGCCGGGCTTCTTCCCGCTACCCGAACCCCTGATCAAGGGGCCGGGCGCGCGCATCATGAGCCTGAAAGACGGCACGAAGAAGATGTCGAAATCCGATCCGGCCGAAACCTCGCGGATCAACCTCATCGATGATGCCGACATGATCGCCAAGAAGATCAAGAAGGCCAAGACCGATGTCCTGGGCGACATGCCCAGCGATGTAGACGGGCTGGAAGGCCGCCCGGAAGTGGAAAACCTGGTCGGCATCTACAGCGCCCTGTCTGGCGACAGCGTGGACCAGGTTCTGGCCGAGTTCGGCGGCAAGGGCTTCGGCGCGTTCAAGCCGGCCCTGGCCGAGCTTGCCTGCGAGAAACTTGGCCCCGTCACCGCGAAGATGCGCGAGCTGCTCGCCGATCCGGCGGAAATTGATGCCCGGCTTGCGCGCGGGGCAGAGGCCGCGCAAGAGATATCCGCGCCAATCATTTCCGAAGTGCGAGACATTATCGGCTTTTGGCACAAGTCCTGATCTGGAGACTTCAAGATGACCCCCATGCGCTGGCTGTTTGCCGCTCTGACACTCACCCTCGTCACTGCCTGTGGGAATGCTGCGGGGCCTGGCTCCGCCGAGGCGGTGAGCGAAGCTGAAATTTCGGCCGGGAATGCCTTCGTTATGGTGCCGCTGGATGGACGCGATGTGACCATGGCGGGGGTCGATATCGCCGTGACGGGGCAGTCTGTCCGCCTGATTGAAGCACGCGCGACTTTTGCAGAACGGGTCGAGCTGCACACCATGGCCATGGTGGATAACAAGATGCAGATGCGCCACGTCGATGGGCTGGATATCGCCGCGGGCGAAACCCTGCAGCTCAAGCGCGGTGGCAATCATATCATGCTGTTCGGCGTGGAGGCCTTGGAGCCCGAAGAAGCCTACAATCTCAGCCTGGTCTTTGAAACAGAAGCAGGCGAACATGAAGTGATCGATATTTTGGCACGTGCCCGCGCTTTCGGCGATTGACTGCTTTTTTGTACGATTCGTCTCAGAAATTTCATCTGTGGCGGGTTGCGTTGACGCAGTGCAAAGTTCAAAGTCTTAACGAAATCAAACCCCGGGGAAAAACATGTCGCTCGTGCCCATGGACGTGCCACAGCCGTACCGCCGCGAAGGTCCGGTCGTCACGGTATTGGGCAGTGACAAGAACCTGGATCTCTCAACGGCCGAACCAAGTCCTTACATGGTCAAGGGCCAGCGGATCTGGCGCTTGGCAAAAGGCGTGGCCAAGGCTGGTGCCATGCTGGCCGTTATCGCCGCATATCCAACCCTGATGTGGTCGGCGCATGACGTCAATGATGACCCGGTGGAGGCCGTCACGGCTGAGACCTGGGCGTCGCCTGCCACAGGCGTGGCGATTACTCTGGTCGCTCGGGAAGTGGAAGGTCCGGGCTGGACGGCGGACAAGCCGGTCTTTTCTCCTGCGCGTCAGCTGACGGCCCAACCGGCCTGGCAGGATGCCATCGCCGATTCCCTGGCTGAGTATTTCCAGCTGGCCGCTGGTACGGTGACGCGTGACAGCGAGATCGATCCTGATCTGGCAGCCGCCAGCCGTCTTTTGCGTACCAAGGCAAATACGGACATGACCCCGCGCTTGATCGCGGCGGCCGAGGCTCTGGCGCGCTTCAATGGGCGTGTGCATGCGGGCTTGATTGAAGATCTCGACGCAGATGCAGACCTTGCGCAATCCTTACGCCTTTATTCGGGCTGGGCGGCGGCCTCATCCGATGAGCTCGCAAGTCTGATCGGTCATTCCAATGGCTGGCCGGCCAGCCGGGCCGATGTGCATGCCTATTATACGGCCCGCGCGCGTGCCCATGTTGCCTCCTCGCTGCTTCAGGCGGCGGTACACACCCATCCTGAGCTGATGCAGCGCGCCAGTCTGCGCGCCCAGCTTTATGAGACACAGGCGGTTTGGGCACGGATTGCCAGCCAGGATCCGCTTGTGGTTTCCAATCAAGATGGCGACGGCGCGATCCTTCCGAACCATCTTGCTGCCATGGCCTGGCATCTGGACCAGGCCGAGACCGCCTCCGTGCAGCTTGCAGAGCTTATCCTTGGTACACAGCCGGCGGATATGACCCTTGCCGGTGCTGATACAGTGGTTCTGACCAGTTCTCCCTAGATTCTTCGCGGCCGGCCTTTGCCTGGTTCCGATTGAAAATCGCGCAAGCAGGGCCATCTCAATCTTCTCCAGTTCATCAAGCCCGCCTCGGAGGCGTAAGCTCTGCCCATGTTTATTCAGACTGAATCCACACCGAACCCGGACACGCTGAAATTTATTCCGGGTCCGGATGTTGCCGGAGCGGCCGGGCCGTTCGATTTCGCTCGCCCCGAAGACGCAGTGGCCAGCCCCTTGGCGCGCAGTCTGTTTGAAGTCAGTGGTGTGGAACGTGTCTTTCTCGGACGCGATTTCGTGGCGGTTTCAAAACAAGAGTCCCAGGAGTGGACCCAGATCAAGCCCTTGGTTCTTGCAGCTATCATGGACCATTTCGTGGCTGGGTTGCCTGTCATCGAAGCCGGCAAGTCAGCGTCTGCCGCACCGACATCCGAGATCATCTATGAGGGCGAAGCCGCGGAAATCGTTCAGGAAATACAGGAATTGATCGAAACCCGCGTGCGCCCGGCAGTGGCACAAGATGGCGGGGATATCGTGTTCGACCGGTTTGAGCCGGACACGGGGATTGTCCACTTGCACATGCGTGGTGCCTGTGCGGGCTGTCCGTCTTCGACATACACCCTCAAGCAGGGCATCGAAAACATGCTAAAGGCCTATGTGCCTGAGGTCACCGCTGTGGAAGCTGCCCTTTAACGCTGCACGGCTATTGCCTTGGCGCGCGACGCGCGTTCCTTTGACTTTTCCGTTTCTTCCAGGAGCCCCCCAGCATGGCCTATCCCGTCAGCGACGAAGCCTTTGATACGATCTTTCGCAAGGCGCGCAGCTATAATACCTGGCAGGAGAAGGATGTGCCCGAAACTCTGATCCGGGCGACCTATGATCTGCACAAATGGGGGCCGACCAGCGCGAATTGCAGCCCCGCACGCTATGTGTTTTTGCACAGTGAAGCGGCCAAGGCGCGATTGATTCCGCACTTGATTGGTCCCAACCAGGAAAAGTCTCGTACCTCGCCCTGGGTCGTGATCATCGCCACGGATATGGCTTTTCAGGAAAAGATGCCCGCGCTCTTCCCGCACAATCCTGGTGCGAAGGATTGGTTTCAGGACCCAGAGGTGCACGCCACGACGGCGTTCCGGAATGGCACCTTGCAGAGCGCTTATTTCCTGATCGCGGCGCGCGCGCTCGGCCTGGATACCGGCCCGATGTCCGGTTTCAACAATGCCGGTGTGGATGAGGAGTTCTTTATCGGCCAAGGTGGAGAGAAGGAAAACTGGCGCTCCAACTGGATCTGCAATCTTGGTTATGGCTCGAAAGAGGGCCTGTTCGATCGCTCGCCACGGCTTGGATTTGAAGAGGCCTGCGAGATTCTCTGAAGTCGTCCCTTCCATCTGGGAGGGCGCGCTGGAATAGTCCTGCGGAATGACACTTCTCGCAATCAACACTGCCCAGGCGGCGTGTGATCTCGCCTTGCTGAGAGAGGATGGCCAGACGATCGCTCTGGCAAACGAAGACATGGCGCGTGGTCAGGATGCACGTTTGCCGGCTTTAGTGACCGATCTGCTGACCGCGAAGGGTCTGGGTTTTTCAGATCTCACGCGGCTGGCTGTCTGCGTCGGTCCGGGCAGTTTTACGGGCGTGCGGATCGGCGTGGCGTATGGCCGGGGTTTGGCGTTGGCGCTTGGGATTCCCTGTATTGGCGTGACCGCTCTGGAAGCCTGTATCGCGCCAGATCTGGCTGGGCCAGTGCGCATCGCGCTGCAGGCGCAAAAGCGCCCGCCTGACATCACATTCTGGACCCAGCTTCTGACCGGCCCTGAACAGCGGCATGAGCCTGAGGAATGGTCCCTGGACCTGTTGAAGGATGCGCAGACCCCGATACTGACCGACAGGCCGGACCTTTTGTTGGCACGTGAAGGCACATCTCGGCCCAGCGCACTTCATATTGCCCAGTGGGCCGCGCGCGCTGACCCTGAGCATTGGCCGCCGCGCCCTGCATATGTTCGCCCACCTGATGCAGCCCTGCCAGGCGGGAAAACGCCTTGAGCAAGGCGGGACTGATCATCCTGCGCCCGGATGATGCCGGCGCGCTGGCGACCTTGTCTTCTGTGGCTGAGCCATTGCCGTGGAGCGCGGCGGCCTGGCGCGAACAGATGCAGCAAACAGCGACGCTGGTCCTGGCTCTGGGCGATCCGAGACTAGGGCTGACAGGCGCGTTGGCGCTTTGCCTGACCCGCGATTTCGCGGATATCCTCAACCTGCTTGTGCATCCCGATTTTCGTCGACAAGGCTTGGCCAGCCGGCTTTTGCGGGCTGGGCTGACACATTGTGGAGAGCGGGGCATTGCGCGCATCTGCCTGGATGTGAGCGTCACCAATCATGCCGCCCGCACGCTTTATACCGGGTTTGGTTTCACCGAGGATGGCCGAAGGCCGCGCTATTACCCCGACGGTGAGGATGCTCTCCTGATGTCGCGCCCGATTGCGGGTCCTACTGGACTTCCCGCCTGAACCATCGCATCTAGAGTTCATGAGTCGGATCGAGGAAATCTGCATCCAGAAAGGCTTGCGCATGACGCAGCCGCGGCGCGTGATCGCTCAGGTCTTGTCAAATGCCGATGATCATCCTGATGCGGAAGAGTTGCATCGCCGCGCCAATGCCATCGACAAGTCGATCTCGCTGGCCACGGTCTACCGCACGGTGAAACTGTTTGAAGATTATGACATCATCGAGCGGCATGATTTTCGCGATGGCCGTGCACGTTTTGAGGAAGCTCCGACCGATCATCATGATCACCTCATCGATGTAAAATCCGGACAGGTTCTGGAATTTCAGAATGAGGAAATCGAGAAGCTTCAGATCGAGATTGCGAGAAAGCTCGGCTACAAGCTGGTCGACCACCGCCTTGAGCTTTATGGAATTCCGCTCAGTGAGGATGAGAAGGGCTAGGCAGCCTGTTCGGCAAGGCGCGATTGGCGCTGATGCTCACGGCGGACTTCACTGGCTATCGAACGAAATCCTCGTGCGCCGGTTTTTACACGCACCACTTCGCCATGATTGAGCAGAACGAAGCTTGGCCAGGAAATCGAACGGCGATCACCGAAGGCGGCCATGAATGTATCATGATGGCGGCCATATCCGCCGGTCCACGCACCGCGCCCACCGGGCAGGTCGGCGAGGTGCAGTGGCGCGGCGCCAGAGGCGGGATCCTGGCGCCAGGCAACCAGATCGGTGCGCTTCCACTGGCGGCATGCCCCACAGGTGGTGGAGCCAAAATAAACGATCTCATAGTCGGCTGGCGGCGCCGGGTTCAGCCACTCATAGGCGGCCACGGCACCGGCAATGAATGCGCCAATCAGGACAAGGAGAACGAAACTCTTCATGCGCCTGCAGTATCAGAACAAACTGAAAACTCGGCTCACTGGACCTTGCAAATTTGATGTAAATTCTTGGGATCAAAGCCGGTTGTGTTTCGCTTGCTCCATCACAGCCCTCATCCTGAGCGGAGACGAAGGACGAGGGCGGGCAACCAAGAGCGGATGTCTGTTGCTCGCCCCATGGTTCGTCTCCGCTCACCATGAGGCTGAGGGTGGCTCAAGCTAAGGGCAACCAAGCCTAGGATGTCTCGCCCGAATCTGGGCCGTGCTCGCCTGCTTCCAGCCGGGCGCGCGCCGCATCCAGTCGGGCTTGGCGGGCGGCCAGCCGGGCGTCGAGGGAAGAACTGCGGCCCCATCGGGCGAAGGCAGATTTTTTCTTCGGCTGGCTTGTCTCGCGCGCCTCATCTTCATCTCTTGGTGCCAGCAGTTTGTTCAGCACCATTGCGATGCGCAGGCCTGCATAGAGCGCTGTAATGGCGGCAAAGCCGGCGATGGTGCGAACTTGCGAGTCGAGCAAGTCCAGCCCCTGCGATTTGGCCAGACCATATATTGCGACGCCAACAAACAGGCTTGCGGCAAGAAAGAGAGCAGTGAAACGGGCCATGCGTCTTACCTAGGATCAATCCACGGTCTTGCCAGGTCTTACCACCAGCGCTCCGGGCGGGCCGTGAACGCCGCCGCGCGTTCCAGCTCGCCGCCGACGCGGAAGCAGGTCGCCTCGTCCAGCGCCTTGCCGATGACCTGCAGCCCGAGCGGCAGGCCTTCGGAATTCAGCGCGGCGGGCACGGAAATGCCCGGCAGGCCAGCCAGGTTCGCCGTCACCGTGAAGATGTCGTTGAGATACATCTCGACCGGATTGTTGCTCTTCTCTCCGAAGGCAAAGGCGGCGCTTGGGCAGGTCGGTGTCAGCAGCGCGTCGCACTCATGCAAGGCAGTTGTGAAGTCTTCCAGGATGCGCGTGCGCACCTTCTGGGCGCGCAGATAATAGGCGTCGTAATAGCCGGAACTGAGCACATAAGTGCCGATCATCAGGCGGCGCTGGACCTCTGCGCCGAAACCTGTCGCACGGGTTTCTTCATAGGTCGCGGTGAGATCCTCGCCATCTACGCGCGCGCCATAGCGCATGCCGTCATAGCGCGCGAGGTTGGACGAGGCTTCGGCTGGCGCCACGATATAATAGGCCGGCAGGGCATATTTGGTGTGGGGCAGGGTAACATCGACAATCTCCGCGCCGGCGGCCTTCAGCCAGTCAATGCCTTGCTGCCACAGCGCCTCGATCTCATCGGACATGCCATCGACGCGATATTCCTTGGGAATGCCGATCTTCAGGCCCTTCACGCCCTCGCGCACATTCTCACGCCAATGCGGGGTGGGCACGTTCAGCGAGGTGGAGTCCTTCTCGTCATGGCTGCACATGACTTCCAGCATCAGGGCGGCATCATCGACAGTCTTGGAGATCGGTCCGGCCTGATCGAGCGAGCTGGCGAAAGCGACCATGCCATAGCGGCTGGCGCGGCCGTATGTCGGCTTGATGCCGACCGTTCCAGTGAATGCGGCGGGCTGGCGGATCGAGCCGCCGGTGTCAGACGCCGTCGCGCCAAGGCAGAGATCGGCCGCCACCGCGCTGGCCGATCCGCCCGAGGACCCGCCGGGCGTCAGGCTGCGATTGTCGCCGGCGCGTTTCCATGGATTGGACACCGGGCCGAAACGCGAGGTCTCGTTGGAGCTGCCCATGGCGAACTCGTCCATGTTCAGCTTGCCGAGCATCACCGCGCCCTCGTCCCAGAGATTCTGGGTGACGGTGGATTCATAGGTCGGGGTAAACTCGCCGAGAATGTTCGAGCAGGCCGTCGTGCGCACACCCTTGGTGCAATAGAGGTCCTTGATGCCCAGCGGGGCGCCTTCCAGCTTGCCGGCATCGCCCCTGGCGCGGCGGTCATCACTGGCCTTCGCCATTTCGAGCGCCTGCTCAGGCGTTTCCACGACATAGGCGTTCAGTGCCGGATTGCTGGCCGCGATGGCGTCGATGAAGGCCTGGGTCAGTTCCACCGAAGAAAAGGTCTTTTTCTCCAGCCCATCCAGGGCGTCGGTGAGGGTGAGTTGGGTAAGGTCGCTCATGAACCGGTCCTGATCATTGTAGCCTTTATCGGGCCACAGAGTGTAAGCGCTCCTGTTAGGCGCGTGTGGGGGCAAAGCGCAAGGGGGCG
>JALEGE010000207.1 GCA_022760335.1 Hyphomonadaceae bacterium | reverse complement strand
TTTAGCTTTTCGCCCTCAATAACAGCCTGGAACGGCTCGACCGCGCCGGCCACGATCTCTGAATGGAACGCGGTGGCGACGGGCAGGAAACGTGCCTTCAGGCCGCGCTGTTTCGCTTCGGCCTCGGCGGCCTCGACCAACTTGGCCGGACCGGAAAGCACGACCTGATCCGGCGCATTGTCATTGGCGAGCACCAGACCCTTTCCGACCTGATCGAGAATGGGCTGCACCGTGCCCGCATCGGCCTGCAAGGCGAGCATCTTGCCCTCGGTGGCGCGCGCAGCCTCAGCCATAAGCGCGCCGCGCTGGGCGGCAATGGTCAGCGCGGCGGCTTCCTTCATCACGCCAGCACTATAGAGCGCCATGATTTCCCCGAAACTATGCCCGGCGGCCATGTCAGGCTTTAGGCCCAGCTGGTTGGCGAGCGCGAGCTGGGACAAGGCGACCGCCGCAATGGCCGGCTGGGCATGTTGCATCTGCGTGAGACGCTCTGTGCTTTGGCTGAACTCGACCTGGTCGAAGGCCGCCGGAGGAAAGCTCAGCTTATCAAGACGCAGCGGGCCGACATGTTTATGGCCAGCCGCCCGGTCCCAAACTGCCCGAGCCTCGGGAAAAGCCATCGCAAGATCGGCGCCCATGCCGACATACTGGCTGCCCTGACCGGCGAACATGAAGGCGACTTTGCCTTCGCGTGCCGGGCCGGTGGCAGCGTGACAGCCGGGCTTGAACGGGCCGGTCAACGCGCCCTTGCGCAGGCGTGCAGCCATGTCGGCAGCCTTGGATGTGAAGTCTTCGAGAGTTTCAGCCAGAAGTGAGACGCGTACAGTGTCGCTCACCTTGAATGCGGCGTGAGAGGCGCTGGCCGCGCTCGGCATATCCGCTTCCGTAAGGCCGGCTGCCTGTGCCTCAATGGCATTGGCGACTGCGCCGGCATCAGAGCCGGAGAAGAGGAACAACTCCGCCGGCAGAACGCGATACGGCTTCACCGCGCGCTTGCCGGTATACTCCTCCAGCGTGACGTGAAAATTGCTGCCGCCGAAGCCGAAAGAGCTGACCGCGGCGCGGCGCGGACGCGATTTGGGCGCAATCCAGGGCCGCGCCTCAGTGTTGAGATAAAAGGCCGTGCTCTCGCGCACCACCTCGGCCGGCTCTTCCACTTTCAGTGTGGCCGGCAGGATTTTCCGCGACAGCGCCTGGACTGTCTTGATCAGGCTGGCCGCTCCGGCAGCCGCCTTGGTGTGCCCGATCTGGGATTTGACAGAGCCGAGCGCGCACCAGGGCGCCTCGGCCGCCACTTCGCCGAACACCATATGCAGACTATCCAGCTCAGCCTTGTCGCCAGCCTTTGTGCCGGTGCCATGAGCCTCGACGAGATCTACAGTTTCAGGACCGTATCCGGCCTGTTCATAGGCACGGGAAAGCGCGCGCGCCTGGCCACCTGGACGCGGGCTGTAAATCGCGGTGCCGGCGCCATCGGAGGCCCCGCCAAGGCCACGAATGACGGCATGGATCGTGTTCCCATCGCGCTCGGCATCCTCCAGCCGGCGCAGCGCCAGCATCCCCACCGCCTCGCCCAGCATGGTGCCGTCGGCATCGGCCGAGAAGGGCCGGCAATCGCCTGTGGGCGACAGGGCTGGCGTCTTGGAGAAACACATATACATCAGAATGTCGTTCAATGCGTCGACACCCCCGGTCAGCACCGTGTCGCTATCGCCCGCGCGCAGCTCGTGCAGCGCGATCTGCAGGGCCGAGAGCGAGGAGGCGCAGGCCGCGTCGGTGACATAGTTCGACCCGCCAAGATCAAGCCGGTTGGCGATGCGCCCAGCCACCACATTGCCGAGCAGGCCGGGGAAGGTGGCTTCCTGCCACTGCGAATAATGACCGTCCATGCGCGCGGCGATATCCTGCACCTCGCCCTCCGGCAGGCCCGCCTCGCGCAGGGCATTCACCCAGACCGGGCGCTGCAGCCGTCCGGCCATATGGGCGGTCAGTTCGGTGGCCGAGGCGACGCCGAGAATGACGCTTGTGCGCGCCTTGTCGATCTTTCCGGCGCTGTCGCGCTCAATATCCTCCAGCACACGCCTGGCCGCGACGAGCGCCAGGAGCTGTGCACTGTCGGTCGCCTCCATCGCCTTGGGCGAAATGCCGAAGGCCAGTGGATCGAAGGCCAGCGGCGAGAGAAAGCCGCCGCGCTTGCCATAGGTCTTGTCCGGGGTGCGCGGATTGTCGTCGTAATAGTCTTCCACCAGCCAGTGAGAGGCCGGAACGGGGGTGAGCAAATCCCGGCCCTCGAACAGATCACGCCAGAACCCGGTGACATCGCCCCGGCCGGGGAAGATCCCGCCAATGCCGACAATCGCGATCGGAGTGGAAGATGACATGCTCAAAGCGGACTCACTCTTAGGCGAAGCGTTGCGGACGATAATCAAAGGCCGATGCGGGGACAGTGATCCCGCATGCCCGCAACTGACCAACCCGAGTCTGCCGTGCAGCGCCTTCCAGAAGGTTAAGCGCAATTTGACGAACAGTGCGATTTACAATCGGTTCAAGAAAGCTGCCGTTAACCCATTCATTGAACGCGCCCTGCGCCGGGCCGCACCAGATCTGGTAATCTGACCGGCGTGAGAGATCTCCCTCACGGGCCCATTGCGCGCCCATGAAGAGATAACGCCGCGCCACAAGCGCAAGGCGCTTGTGGCCATCGCTGGCAGCGCGTGCTGCCTCACGCGGATTGGCCTTTTCGATAAAGACACGCGTCTTGTCCCAGGCCGCCTCGAACGGCTCGCCGAGGACGTCTTCCAGCCAGGCCTGGTCCTTTTCGGGAAGGGTCTCAAAGGAAAAGCCTTCCCGATACAAGGTATAAAGCTTCTTGCCGCGCATGGCGAACAAGGTGCCACGCTTGAGCACCTGGACCTCAACGCCCTGCTCGAACATGTCTGCCGCCGGCGCCATGGCAACATCAGCCGGCCCGGCCTTTGCGAGCATTTCGCGCGCTGGCTCTGACAGGCCGGATTCGACGGCGGCCTGGTTGATCGACCCTGTCAGAACATAGGCCGCGCCCATGGCAAAGGCGGCTGTCACGCCATGCGGGGTCGCGATGCCACCACCCAGGCCAATTCGGATCGCCGCCGGGTCCAGCCCATGCAGGGCGCAAACCTGTTCGCGCATCTCGCAGATAGACGCAAACAAGGGCGCGGCCGCGCGCCGGTCGGTATGCCCACCACTGTCAGCCTCGGCTGTGATGTCGGCGGCAACAGGCACCTGGCTGGCCAGCTCAGCTTGCAGGGGCGTGATGGCGCCCGAACTGGCAAGCTCTGCCAGCAGAGCCTGCGGGGCAGGCGACATGAATTGTCGAGCAACTTCGGCACGCGAAATCTTCGCAAAAATGTGGGTTTCACGCTGGATTTCGCCATTCCGGTCGCGCGTCAGACCGGCTGCGGAAAAGCGCACAATCTCTGGCGAGAGACGCATATAGGCCGATGCCGAAACCCGTCGCACCCCTTCGGCCAGGAAGAGATCGACCAGCGCGGCCTCCAGGCCGGGGTGCTGAGGCGAATGGATGAGATTGGCGCCCCAGCCGATCTGGTCGCGCGCGAGATGGGCCTTGATATGGCGCAGCCCAGCCTCGATTTCAGACAGGCCCAGTCCGGCGCTGCCGTAAAAACCCATACAGCCGGCGCCCACAGCGTTCACCACCATGCGCGGCGTCGCAATCCCGCGGGCCATCTCCCCGACAACATAGTTGAATCGCGTGCCGTGGCTGTGGGAAAATGCACGGTCACCCAACCATTCGGGATAGATCGGCGAGAAATGGAGACTGGCCCCATCCGCCGATGCTGCAGGCACCTCAATCGCGCGCCGCGGATCCAGTGCTTTGATGTTGAGCCCCAAGCTCATCGGTACCCTACCCCAAACAGTCTACAGGCGAGAAAAAACCCGTGTTTCTGAGTAGGGACAAGCGAAATACTGTAGAAATTTGCAAGAAATTCGAAATATGCAGTTTATCAGGCCGGTATGCACACTGATTCGTCCCAAGTTTTTGGAGCCTTCAGGTGGGATGTGTAATATTTACGACAGATTCCAATGCCGGCGCGGATGCGCGTCTTTCTTTCAGTTACTGCGTATCTCGAAGGTCAGCGTGGTTGAATAGCTGCGCAGATCAGTCTGTGCACCTTCAGGTGCCGGTGCAATATGGCGCGCCATCAGAACATAAACACCCGCCGGGAGCAGCGGCAGATTTGTCTGCCCGTCCGGGCCCGTCAAAAACGGCACGCCATCACCCAGACCACGATATTTTCCATACGCTGTGATCAATGACAGGTCTGCGCCTGCCAGTGGGGCTTGATCAAACACCAAGCCTGCCTGCAAGGGCGCACGCTTGATACAGCCAGGATCACCACAAGACAGGGAAATCGACAGGCGGCCAGAGGTCTGCAAATGCGTGGCCGGCGCGACATCCCCGACTGTCACAAAGGCCTCTGAAACCGTCGCCGTCTGCGCGCTTAGAATTTCAGCATTCCCCGGCACGGAGGCGCGCGATACGCCATTGGCACCAAGGCGGATATAGTCGCCCGAAACCCGCGCGATCTCGCCCTTGCGACCCAGGCGCTCGCCCGTGGTGAGCCGATACTGACCCGGCTCAGAAAGCGCCGCCTCCAGCACAGTTAGTGCCGACAGGGTTTCAATGCGATCGAAGGCCAAGACATGATCATCGGGCGCATGGATCGCGAAATGATCTGAAACCAGTGCCACATCCGGATTGGGAAAGGCGTCGGAAAAGCTTGCCTGAACCGACACTGTAGCGCCCTCGCTAACCGCGAAGCTGTTGGGCAGCAAAAACCCGGCATGGGCCATGGCCGGGGCGGCGAGGAAAACTGCCGCCGCGCCCGAAAGAAGTGTTCGCCAGCGCATCAATAGGTGCTCGCCAGCGTGGTGGTCGGGCGCAGGCGTTCGGCCAGCTCGCCGATCTCTGGCGTGACAAGCTCGCGGATCACCGTGCGCGCTTCTGCGCCGGCTTCCTCGGTGGTCTTCAGACCGCCCGCGACATCACCGGCCAGCGAGAGGACCGGGCCGTACATCTCTTCGGTCTCGCCCTGGATGGTGATGGCGAATTGCGGGTATTCGGCCTCGATGCCCGTCCATTCGTCGCGGACAATCGCCCAGAAATCAGAGGTGGCGGTCATATAGTCGGTCGCGATGGAGGCGTCGAACTCGCTGTCGACACGATAGGTGTTGATGCCGACCTCGCGGACAAGCGCCTGCGGCTCGCCATCCAGGATCAGCTTGGAATTGTCCTGCTCATGCACCCAGCCAAAGGGCGTGATGACATGGCGGTTGACCGCGTCGACGGCGTGATAGTCGTCGCGCGTGGTCATGTCGCGGCGCGGCAGCGGGCGCCATTCCTGCGGCGGGGTCCAGGCGGAGATGCCATCCTTGTAGTCCCAGGCACCGACGGCGCCATAGCGCGGGGAATCGTCGACCTGGTAGACGGTCTGCGACCATTTTCCGGCGCGCTCGCCTTCGGGCACTTCACGGGTTTCCCACGCATTGCCGCCGATGAAGACCAGCACGCTTTCGGGCTCATACTGCCAGTCCTGGCGCCAGTGCTTGATCGGGAATTTCTGATCGCCGCCGACCACCAGGATGTGCTGCAGCGAAATGAAGTCGCCGGTATCCTCGATCACGCGGACCACTTCATAGCCGCCGGAGAGTTTCGGTTCTTTCAGCTCATAGCCCTCCACGAAGGAGACGGTCTCGGTGAAGTCGAAGGTCACCTTGTAGTCGCCTGTCATGGCGAGAATGGCCTCGCGGTCGCGCTCGAATTTCGCGGTGTCGATCACGGGGACAGCGGCAGCATCAACCGGCGTTTCGATCGGGGCGGGAACCGGTATGGCGGGCTCGGTTGTGGCGCAGGCGCCCAAGAGGGCCGCAGTGCTCAATGCAGCCATGGCGGTGGCGGTTCGGCGGAACAGATTCATGAAACTCCCCTTCAAATATGTGTCCGGTCCATCAGATCTTGAGCCTGCATATCGATATTGAGAATCACTTGCAATCTCAAAATGACTCTGGCACAGGGCTTTCTGAGAATGATTATCAATAACGTTTGAGGGATCCATGACACGCACTATCCAACCGGCCCGCCAGGGCGCGCGCCTGCGCACCTTGCTCACATGTTCGGCCCTGGCCCTGGTTGCGGGAACCGGCCTGGCCCAGGAAACCTCTGAAACCGAGGAGACCGAACAGCGCGAGGAAACCGTCACTGTCTATGGCACAAGCAATCCGATCGCGGTGTTCGACTATCCCGGCCAGGTCGCCGTGCTGACCCGCGATGAGCTCGACACGATCGCGCCCTCGTCCATCTCTGATGCCCTGCGCGATGTGGCCGGGCTGGAATTCAGTGGCGGGCCGCGCCGGACCGGGGAAACGCCGAGCCTGCGCGGGCTGTCGGGACAAAATGTGCTGATTCTGCTCGACGGCGCGCGCCAAAGCTTCACTTCGGCCCATGATGGCCGCTTCTTTACCGATCCGAGCCTCATTGGCACCGCGGAAATCGTGAAGGGACCGGCCTCGGCGCTGTATGGCTCGGGCGCGGTGGGCGGCGTGCTGGCCTTCGAGACCGTGGATGCGGCCGACCTGCTCAGCGAGGATGAGAGCTGGGGCGTGCGCCTGCGCGCGGGCTATCAGAGCGTCAATGAGGAAAGCCTCGGCGCCTTCACCGCCTTCACCCGGCAGGGCGATTTCGATGGCCTGGCGAGCTTTGGCCTGCGCCAGTCCGGCAATATCGAGCTTGGCGATGGCTCGGAGCTTTCCTCCGACGATGACATCCAGACCGCGCTCCTGAAGGGCAGCTATGCGCTCACCGACGCGATCACCGTGGAGGGCTCCTGGCAGCGTTTCGAGAACACCGCCATCGAGCCGAACAATGGCCAGGGCACGCTCGGCACGGGCGACGGCGTGCTCGACCGCGATGTGGAAAAGGACATCACCACGGACTCCTTCCGCGGCCAGATTCGCTTCAATCCGATGAGCGAGCTGATTGATGCCTCCTTCACCGCCTACCAGACCACGACTGAAGTGGACGAGTTCGACGCCACCGTGCCGCGCACCACGATCCGCGAGATCGAGACCACCGGCTTCAGCGCGCGCAATGCCATGCGCTTCGAGCTTGGCGCACTGTCCAACACGCTGACCCTTGGCGGGGACTGGTACAAGGATGAGCAGACCGGCATTGACGATGAGACCGCCGATGGCACGCGCGGCGGCGTGCCGAATGGCGAATCCGAATTCACCGGCCTCTTCGCGCAGCTGGAAACCGAACTGGAAACAGATATCGGCGAGTTTCTCTTCGTGCCGGGCGTGCGCTTTGATGAGTTTGAATCCTCTTCCGATATCGCCCCGGACGCGGAAAATTCTGACGATGCCGTCTCCCCACGCTTTGCCGCCAGCTATGCGCCCGTGCCCTGGCTGCGCGTCTTCGGCAGCTATTCGGAAGGCTTCCGCGCGCCGTCGATCAATGAGCTTTATCTCGACGGCACCCATTTCGAGGTGCCCCATCCGATCCTCTTCGATCCGGCCATGGGCAGCTTTGTCTTCGTCACCAATGAGTTCATCCCGAACCCGGCCCTCATCCCCGAAGAGACCGAAACCACCGAGTTCGGCATTGGCGTGGATTTTGCCGATGTGTTTGCCGAGGATGACCGCCTGGTGGCCAAGGTCAGCCGCTATGAGAGCGATGTGGAAAACCTCATCAATCTCTCGGTGAACTTCAATTATGACGCCACCTGTTTCGCCCCGCCCTTCTTCCCCTGCTCAGCTGGCACGTCGGAATCCTCAAACGTGGATTCAGCGGAAATCGAGGGCTGGGAAGGCGAGCTGCATTATGATTCAGACCGCCTCTTCGCCCGCGCGAGCTTTTCCTCCATCGAAGGCACCGACAAGACGACCGGCTCGGATATCGGCACGCTGACGCCGGACCGCCTGGCCCTCAATCTCGGCCTGAAAGTTCCGGAATGGAAGGCTCGGTTCGGAACACGCATCCAGCATGCCAGCGAATTCGAGCGGCGCGAGAGCGATGGCGCCGGCGGGTTCACAGTCGCTGAGCAGCGCGATGACTATGTCGTCGTCGATCTCTACGCCACCTGGGCACCGGAGTTTGCCCACGGCCTGCGCTTCGATCTCGGCGTCGATAATGTCTTCGAGGAAGAATATGAGCGCGTCTTCGAGGGCGTCTACGAGCCCGGGCGCAATTTCAAGATCGCGGCAACCTATCAGTTCGGCGGGTAATCCTCCCCCCGCCGATCTGAGGCGCGGCGCCACCGGAGACCGGCGCCGCGCCTTTTTTTGTTGGATCCCCGCTTCGGGCTTCGTCCTGCGCGATGGATCGCGCTCAAGGCTGCTCTTGTTTGTCTCCGTATCCTCGCTGCGCTCGTCACATGAGACGCGCTCAGGGCTGCTCGCTACATACTCAAACCAGGACAGTTTCGGCTGAACCTGTCTACGCCGTCCTCCCCCGCGAAAGCGGGGGTCCATAGATCGGCATTTGAGTGGCCCAGCTTTTGGCGGAAACAGTGCAGTATCCGCAGATGCCTGCGCAGGCAGGCATCCATCTCTGAAAGGCGTCACAAAGCGCTTCCGGCTGATATGGCAGGAGATGGACACCTGCCTTCGCAGGTGTCTGCGGAGACAATGGAAGCCATCAAGGCCTGCAGGTCACGTCCGCTCGAACGGGTCGCGCATCAGGATGACATCCTCGCGCTCTGGCGAGGTGGACACCAGCGCTGCGGGCTTGCCGACCAGCTCTTCCAAACGGCGGACATATTTTACCGCCTCGGCCGGAAGATCGTTCCAGCTGCGCGCACCAAATGTGCTCTCGCTCCAGCCCGGCATGGTCTCATAGACCGGCGTGACCTCGGCTTGCTGGCGCGCCGTGGCGGGCAGATAATCATAGCGTTTGCCGTCGAGTTCATAAGCGACGCAGACCTTGATCTCTTCCAGCCCGTCCAGGACGTCGAGCTTGGTCAGCGCGAGGCCATCGACGCCCGAGACCGCACAGGCCTGGCGCACCATCACCGCATCGAACCAGCCACAGCGGCGCGCCCGACCCGTCACCGTACCGAACTCGTGTCCCTTCTCGCCGAGGCGCCGGCCAATCTCATTGTCCTGCTCGGTCGGGAACGGCCCGGCGCCGACACGTGTCGTATAGGCCTTGGCGAGGCCGAGCACATAAGACACCGCGCGTGGGCCGAGGCCGGAGCCGGCGGCGGCTTGTCCCGAAACGGTGTTGGATGACGTCACAAACGGATAGGTGCCATGGTCGACATCCAGCATCACGCCCTGTGCACCTTCGAACAGGATGCGCCGGCCGAGCCGCGCGCTCTCATTCAGGCGCTGCCATGCCGGCGCGGCATAAGGCAGGATGCGTGGGGCGATCTCAAGAAGCTGGGCTTT
>JALEGE010000206.1 GCA_022760335.1 Hyphomonadaceae bacterium | reverse complement strand
CATAATTGAACTGTCCGGTTGTTCCTCTGCGCAAGGTGTATTCCCATTCAGCTTCGGTCAAGAGGCGATACGTCTCCCCCGTCTCGCGGCTGAGCCAGGACACATAATCTTGCGCATTTTCCCAAGAGACATTGATCACAGGTCGCGATCCTTTGCCCCAACCTTCATCGCCGCCTCGACTATCAGGGCCAGAATTGCTGCACCCCCCATCGTCCACACACGCTTGCCATTCCGCCCAGGTCACTTCATATTTGCCTACCGCAAAAGCTGAGCCAATCCGTACCGTATGCTGCGGACTTTCATCGGCGCCCCGTCCCCTCTCATCCGGTGATGACCCCATAGAGAAGCTCCCTGCCGGAATAACCACCATTTCCGGCCCCTGACCGCCCCCGAAAAGTGCATCGCTGAAGACTTGGTCAACACCACCCGGCTTACTCTCGATCCCGAGTATCAGATGCACGGCAAATGCCATAAGGCCGGCAGCCAGCAGCGCACCCACCACTAGCAAGGCCGTTCTACCTTCGCTATCTTTTCCGCTGCGTGCTGTCAGCTGTGTCGGCAGCCCCCTCACCAGCGCAGTCACATCGCCCTCGAAGCTGCGCCGTGTCACGACGATGCCATTGCGGCGGGCCAGCGGCTTCAAGTCATCCGGCAAATCTCCCGCACCCGGCACCGGCACACCATCCAGCAGTACCGGCACCACGGGAATGCCGCGTTTCAGCGCCGAGGCGATTTCGATACGCACAAAATCCTTGGGGTCATCTAACCGCCGCCCGCCTGTTTTCGGGTCGCTCGCCGCCAGCCAGCCCTTCCCGATCAAGGCCAGCAGAACTTCACACTCAGCGACCTTGCCATCAAGATAAGTCACAAAATCCACGCCGAAGGGAATACTGTCCACATCCAGAAAAATGTCACGGCGCGGATCCTCGACATGTTTGGAAAGTTGTTCATAAAGCCTGTCGGCCTGATGCGCGCTGTCCTCACGCCGGTAAGAGATGAAAAGCTTGGCCATCCTTGCGCGTCCCCTCGCATTTGGCGCGATGTTAGAGCGCCGGGACGGGCCTGTCACCCCGACAAGCACGCCCTTTCCGTGCCCCCAAATCCACACTCTTTGGCCAATGCCAAACCCTCCCCCCACGGACTGTTGATTTACCCCCCTCTCGATTTCCCTTTTCGGCTCAAACCGCCTATAATTATTGGGAATTTCGAATCATGAACGAGAAGCGAGACGGCATGGCCGATACAATCGACGAGACGCCAGAGAGCACGCCTGAATATGGCGCCGGTTCCATCAAGGTTCTCAAGGGGTTGGAGGCCGTGCGCAAGCGGCCCGGCATGTATATTGGCGACACTGATGACGGCTCGGGCCTGCATCACATGATCTATGAAGTCGTCGACAATGCCATTGACGAGGCACTGGCTGGCCATGCCGACGAGGTCACCGTCACGCTGTTCCCCGATGGCAGCGCGGAAATCACCGATAATGGCCGCGGCATCCCGGTCGACATGCATGCCGAAGGCGTGTCTGCGGCCGAAGTTATCATGACCCAGCTGCATGCGGGGGGAAAGTTCGACCAGAACTCCTACAAGGTGTCCGGCGGCCTGCATGGCGTGGGCGTTTCGGTTGTGAATGCCCTGTCGGACTGGCTGGAACTGACCATCCACCGCGACGGGCATGAGCACTTTGTCCGCTTCATCGATGGCGGACGGACCGAGGCACCACTGGTCCGGCGCGGGATGAGCCCGGCACGCGAGAATGACAGGCCGTATACCGGCACGGGGGTGCGCTTCCTGGCCAGCCCAGCCACTTTCACCATGACGGAATACAACGCCAAAACACTGGAACATCGTCTGCGCGAGCTGGCCTTCCTCAATTCCGGCGTGCGCATCGTCTTCACCGACAAGCGCGGGCCGAGCCCTGTTGAGACAATTCTGGAATATGAGGGCGGCGTGAAGGCCTTTGTCGAACATCTCGACCGCCAGAAATCCGCGCTGATCCCGGAGGTCATCTATGTCACCGGCGAGAAGGACGGCATTACCGTGGAAGCCGCGTTGGAATGGAATGACGGCTATCATGAGAACGTGCTCTGCTTCACCAACAATATCCCCCAGCGCGATGGTGGCACCCACTTGGCCGGCTTTCGCGGCGCGCTAACGCGGATCATCAACAAATACGCAGTGGAATCCGGCGCGGCGAAGAAGGAGAAGGTCCAGATCACCGGCGATGATGCGCGCGAGGGGCTGACCTGCGTGCTCAGCGTGAAGGTGCCGGACCCGAAATTCTCTTCCCAGACCAAGGACAAGCTCGTCTCATCCGAGGTTCGTCCCGTGGTCGAGAGCCTGATTGGCGAGAAACTGGCCGAATGGTTTGAGGAAAACCCCAAGCCCGCCGCGATGATCATGGACAAGATCGTCGAGGCCGCCTCCGCGCGCGAGGCCGCCCGCAAGGCGCGCGAGCTGACGCGCCGCAAGTCTGCGCTCGACATCACCAGCCTGCCCGGCAAACTCGCCGACTGCCAGGAGAAAGATCCTGCAAAATCAGAGATCTTCATCGTCGAGGGGGACTCAGCCGGCGGCTCGGCCAAACAGGGCCGTGACCGGAAGAACCAGGCCATCCTGCCCCTGCGCGGCAAGATCCTGAATGTGGAACGCGCGCGCTTTGACAAGATGCTGAGCTCCGACCAGGTCGGCACGCTGATCACCGCGCTGGGCGCGGGCATCGGGCGCGATGATTTCAACATCGAGAAGATGCGTTATCACAAGATCATCATCATGACCGATGCTGATGTCGACGGCGCGCATATCCGCACTCTGCTGCTCACCTTCTTCTACCGGCAAATGCCCGAGGTGATCGAACGCGGCTATCTCTATATCGCCCAACCGCCGCTCTATAAGGTTTCCCGCGGAAAATCAGAGCGTTACATCAAGGACGAGGCGGAAATGGAGGCCTATCTCATCGAGATGGGCACTGATGATTGCGTGCTGATCCTGTCAGGTGGCGTCCAGATCACCGGCGAAGATTTGCGCGCGCGGGCACGCGAAGCGGCCGGCTTCAAGCAGGCTCTATGGCGCCTTTCGCTGCGCGTGCCGGAGGTCTATCTCGAACAGGCCGCCCTGGCCGGTGCCTTCGCCGCGAATGCCGGCGCGGCGGAAGCCGATGCCACTGCCGCGCGCCTGAATGAGATCGCCGAGGAAGGCGAGGACACCTGGGCCGCGCATTTCGAGGATGGCGACCTTGTGCTGGCCCGCGAAGTGCGCGGGGTGGAGGAAAAGGCCGTGCTGGATGCCGGCCTGATCGCCAGCGCCGATGGCAAACGGCTGGCCGAGCGCGCAGCCGGCCTGGCCGACCTGTATCAGGGCGTCGCCATCTTCCGGCACGAGAAGATCGGCGACCATATGATCCACGGACCGACCGAACTGCTCGACACGGTCAAGCGTTCCGCGCGCGGGGAATATGGCGGCCAGAAGCTGAAGATTCAGCGCTATAAGGGCCTCGGCGAAATGAATGCCGACCAGCTCTGGGAAACCACGCTCGATTCCAATGCCCGCACGCTGTTGCAGGTGAAGGTCGACCATGCCGACGAAGCCGACGACATGTTCTCAAGGCTGATGGGCGACCTGGTCGAACCGAGGCGGGAATTCATCCAGGACAACGCGCTTGAAGCGGAGGTGGATGTCTGATGTTGTCGTTCCAGGTCAATTCCGACCTCAGACGCGGCATCAGATCATGCACGACCAACCGGCCAAACCCATAAGCATCGCAGCATGTCTTGCGATGCTTGTGGCATTCAGCATGTCTGTTTCTCCCGCCTTTGCCCAGAATTCAGACGAGCTCAGCGAGGCCGAGCTGCTCGACCCCTTCCGGTACGCCACTCACCAACCGGATCGAGCTGCCGGGCGGGCGGAAGCCAAGACCTTTTGGGCCTCAAGACAAGACATATACCTCCGAATTCTTGAGACCGGCGATATTCTGTCCGATACGTTCGACATCCCGGCGGACTTTTACTCGGCGGGTATTACCTGTCTTGCATCATACAAACTTTCGGCACAGGCCGGGGACGTATCTGTCGAGCGAGCGTCCGTTCGGATGGATGAAATCATGTTTCAGATATTCTCCATCAAGCATGGGCCAGACTTTCCTCCGCCGGAGGATTTGCGCCGGACACTCGCTGAGACAACCAACAGAATCTATGTTGATTACCTTCTGGGCATTGAAGGTGGGCGCGTTCTGCTTGCGGATAACCGAGCATGGGCGACCGACAATATCCTTTTCTGTGACAATGTCTTTGCGGTGCCGGAACCTGTTGGCCTGAAAATCCCTCCACCGCCTCCCAGCACCCAATAGCAGGGCGGGCCGAGCACACCCGCTCTGCCAATCCGCCCGCCCCCGCCCGGCGCTGAAACGACCGCTCTAGAGCACCACCTCGCCCTGGTCGCGGCCTTCCCACCAGGCGATGCGGTCTGGTTGAACCTCGATCAGAACGAGGCCATCGGTTTCGATGCCGTCCTCGAACCAGGCGTCGAGACTGTCAGCCCAGTGTTGCTTCATGGTCTCCCGGTCGCGGATGAGGCGCGCCTTGCCCTGCACGGCGGCATAGAAATCGCCGTCATGATAGGTCGCCCCGCACAGGGCATCGCGCCTCAGCAAGCATGTAGGGTGCATGGAGCGTAGCGATATGCACCAATAGCGCGGCAGCAGGCGGTGCATATCGGCCTTTGGCCTCCATGCACCCTACGCCCCAGAAGCCTGCCAAGATGTCTCCTCCGGGAACTGCACCATTGAGCATATGCCGGCCACGTAGCTGCCGTCTTCGCGGGCGATCGCGAGCAACATCACCTCATCACTCTCGAGCAGGCAATGCTGCAGGCGGGCATGTCGGCAAGGGCACCGCAAATGCTGGCGTCTGAATGACACATTTTCGAAGTGGAAAATGGCGCGAGTGACGTGCCACATTCCATATTTTTTATCCATATTTTTCAATCACTTACGGGAAGTGTAATCGATTCTTGGTCCTCAGCTCGGTCTGATTTTGGTCCACAGTTTTGTAGACCGCTTGAGTTCGACGCCGCTCACCGGCACCGATAGCCATAGTTAACGCGGATTGTACTCCCTGCCAAATCAAGCTTGATCTATAGAACTAGATTTCACCGCTAACTACAATGCACAGAGCGCCGAAACTCAACACATCATACTAAAGTCAACACCTAGCGCTCGACCGATATCCGCATCATGCCCAGCAATCCTCCAAGAACGATATCGCCGCCCGGCAGGAGGTGAATGACAGAGTAAGCGCCATTGTAAATGTGGCTATCACCAAGGCGAAGCCGTGTAACGGCTTCACCCGTCTCCCAATCAAGACCTGTGACCTCCCATTTTCCGTCTACGAAACCATTGACATAGACCTGTTGGGCGCCGCCAGAAATCATGGGGACGGTTGATGGGCTCGATACAGTGGGATTTGCCCAGGCACGCACCCAGCGGTCAGCTTCAACGTCCCATTCAAACTTTTCAGCACCCGTCGGTCCTTTGCGTAGTCTACCAGACATGACAACATTCTCCAGCATTGTTGGCAATGGCGATGGCAATGTGTTATTTACCACCAAGGCACCGTAGCCATATACCGCAACGGATTGCTCAGACTGGGCGCGCTCAAGGTCAGACTTTCCGAAACTAACCTGAATCTGGTCGGCAATTCGACGCGATTTGGTCCCTGGCTTCTGGACGAAATCCTCTGGAATATCGTCGCGCCAGAAGGCGACGACATTCATAATCAACTCTCCGTCCGTGATGACAACAAGTTTGTCTTCCTCGTCTCCGAAGCCCATAAGTGAGGGCGTAGAGCCTGATCCGTTGCCGAGACTCACGCCGCCAAGTTTGCCGGTGAAGGAATCGTATTCTGATGACCACGCGCCATACCCTCTAGAGTGAAGTGTTTCCCCGTCCCAAACCAGTTTATGGAGCCTCCTATTTGAGAGAACATAAATGCCACCACCCTCATCAATGGCGATCGAGTTCGTAACCTGCTCATCGTCAGCCAACTCATGAATGATCGGTGCCTGTTCAAAATTTCGGTCTACGATGACGACAACGCCGCCCATCGTCACCAGCGCCAGCATGCCATCATAAGTCAGATTCAATCCGAACACAGCATCAGGGTCTTCCAGTGTTGGATTGAAATATTCGCGCGGCAGCTGAAAGCGGCGCTTTTCCACCAGTGGTGACAGCGGATTGCCGGGTTCGGCATCACCATAAACGACGACATCGTTGTTGACGACAGTGTAGAAGTCACCATTGCGGTCGACGACATTATAGATTGCTGCTCTGGCGACGACCCGCTCAACATAACGTGGATAGTTCCGATTGAGATAGCCAAGCAGTTCAGCTTCTGAGGCCGTACTATCCATTTCGACGGCGATACGTTCAGCATCCTCGACAGACATGAAGGGTTGACCTTCCACAGGCAGAGCATTGATCAGTTGAAACTTGCCATCGCTAATCAGGATTTTGGAGATACGATTATTGTTGGCGGAGATGGCCACCTGCTCACCTGAAGGATAAGTTGGTAATTGCATAAGCGTGAGGTTCACCAACCCTGCCGGGACCCTTTGAATACCCTCATCATCAATCTCGTGAATACCGACCGGCCCAGCAAACGGAAGGGAATCCTGTTGAGCCGGATTAAAATGCGTGGTGGCAAGCTCGCTGTCCACCAGATTTGGGTTCATTGGAGGAAACTCCGGACCCGACGCATCAAAGACTGGGATAGTGGAGCATGCACCAAGCACGGCTACGATTGCGACTGCAGCAGCAGCGATATGAGGTTTCATTTGTTGTCTCCCAGAGTGACAGATTTGTACTGGTTTAGCGAATTGTCAGAATACTATTCAGCTTGAGACGTCGACTGTTGCTCGTCTTGAAACGCCATCCAGGCTCGAGAGAGGATGAAATCCTCAATATCATCGACTTCCTGTTGGCTTAGGCGGCCGGCGAAGTTGGGCATGCCAATCGCTTCGCCGGCCCCTTGAAGGAGGAAAGCATCAAAAGTGTCTATCCCGAGAGTCGCTGACTGCCTCAGATCGGGGAGCGTTCCGGACGAAATGGCCGCGCCGCCATGGCAGACACCGCAGAATCGACCGTAGAGGTCTGTGCCCCGTACAACCGCTTCAGCCGAATGCGGCTGTCGCGCTGGCTCAGGCGTTGCCTTCTGCGGAAGCGCGGCGACGTTTAGCTCGCCCTCTCCGCCAAGTTTGAAGGCAAGTACATGGCCTTCAACCGGGCCTCCTGTCTGCCCGACATAGAAGCCGGCGAGCAAATTGGCACCACTGCCCCAACCAGCTGATACAGCAACATACTGCTCGCCATTGACCTCATACGCCACAGGTCCACCGACCATTGCGACACCAACCGGATACGACCACAGTTCTTCGCCTGTTTTGGCGTTGTAAGCATTGAAAACGCCGCTCGTCGTGCCTTGGAATACCAGATCTCCAGACGTTGTCAGCGTACCTCCATTCCACATTCGCTCATGCTGAACACGCCAGACTTCTTTCTGAGCTACCGGATCCCAGGCAGCAAGATGTGCTTGGACAAGTTGGCGCAGAAGTGTGCGACGTGCTTCTTCTGTTTCCGGTAATGCGTCTGTCAGGCTGACACCGATATTGAATGCGTCTCGGTCAAAGCGGGCAATCTCGCCCTCGATCTGATCGGAATAGAGGAAAGGAACATCTTGTGCGGGAATATATACCAGCCCTGTTTCCGGATTGAATGACATGGGGTGCCAGTTGTGGGCACCAAATGGGCTGGGTTTGACGAGCGCAGGTCCACCAGACAGATAGCGCGCCTCGGGGTTTTCAACAGGACGCCCGGTCTCCATATCGATATGTGTGGCCCAGTTAATGGGAACAAATGGCTCTGCGGAAATAAGTTCGCCGCTTATTCGGTCGATGACATAAAAGAAGCCGTTTTTCGGCGCTTGCATCAGCACCTGACGAAGCTCTCCCTCGATCTCAAGATCAGCTAGAATGATATTCTGCGTAGCTGTGTAGTCCCAAGTTTCGCCCGGCGTCGTCTGATAGTGCCAGACATATTCTCCTGTGTCTGGACGTAACGCGACGATTGATGACAGGAACAGATTGTCGCCGCCGTCCGGGCTTCGTACTTTCTGATTCCAGGGCGAGCCGTTTCCAACTCCGATATAGAGGAGGTCCAGTTCAGGATCGAATGCCATGCTGTCCCAGACAGTCCCGCCACCGCCCAGCTTCCACCATTCGCCTGTCCAGGTCTCAGCAGCCATCTCGATGGCTTCGTTTTCGAATCCAT